>WGSQ01000110.1 GCA_014871605.1 Collinsella sp.
GCCGGCACCCGTCTACGCGGGCGGGCAGATGATCATTGCCGTGAGGGAGGGCTCCTCGATACGCTCGATGCGCGTAGCCTCGGGCAGATCCTGCGGGCTACGGACATCAATCATCTCACCGTCAGTCTTGTAGACGTGATAGTCCACCGAGGGGCTCGTGGCAATGAGGTCCAAGTTGAACTCGCGCTCCAGGCGCTCCTTGACGACTTCCATGTGCAGCAGGCCCAGGAAGCCCACGCGGAAGCCAAAGCCGAGCGCCACCGAGGTCTCGGGCTCCCACACCAACGACGGGTCGTTGACGTGCAGCTTATCGAGCGCATCACGCAGGTTCTCGTAGTCCTTGTTATCGATCGGGAACAGGCCCGTATAGACCATGGGCTTGGCCTCGCGGTAACCGGGAAGCGGCTCGGGGCAGGGATTCGACGCCCACGTGAGGGTATCGCCCACGCGAACGGCCTCGGGGTCCTTCAGGCCCGTGACCACGTATCCGACCTCGCCGACCGTCAGCGCGTCGACCGGGGTCTCGGCGGGACGCTTGACGCCCACGCCATCGACCAAAAAGTCGCCCTTTGCCTGCATCATGCGCAGGGTATCGCCTTTTTTGATGGATCCGTCAAAGACGCGCACCGTGGCGACGACGCCACGATACTCGTCGAAGTACGAATCCAGAATGAGTGCCTTGAGCGGCGCGTTCGCATCGCCCTTGGGCGGAGAGATCAAAAAGACAATGGACTCTAGCAGATCGTGGATGCCCTCGCCGGTCTTGCCCGAGACACACACGGCATCATCGGCAGGAATCGCCAGGTCATCCTCGATCTCGGTCTTAACCTCATCGGGATGGGCCGAGGGCAGGTCAATCTTGTTGATGGCCGGCACAATGTCCAGATTGGCGTTCATGGCGAGCGTCGCGTTGGAGACGGTCTGCGCCTCGACGCCCTGCGTGGCGTCGACAACGAGCACCGCGCCCTCACAGGCTGCCAGCGAGCGCGAGACCTCGTAGGTAAAGTCCACGTGGCCCGGCGTATCGATCAGATTGAACTGATACGTCTCGCCATCGTCGGCGTCATAGGACACGCGAACGGCATTGGACTTGATCGTGATGCCGCGCTCGCGCTCGATATCCATAGTGTCGAGCAGCTGCGACTCCATATCGCGCTCGTCAACGGTATGGGTGAGCTCGAGAATGCGGTCACTGATCGTGGACTTGCCATGGTCGATGTGCGCAACAATCGAGAAGTTGCGGATGTGGGAAATGTCAATTGAAGTATTCATGCGGACTATCTTACCCGAGCGATACAAAAAATGGAGCCTGTTCCATAAAACAGGCTCCATTTATGCGCGTAATCTGTGTGATGTGAAATTTACAACTTAGGCGTTGATGCTGTTCACGAGCTTGGCAAGACCGGACTTGCGGTTGGAAGCCTGGTTCTTGTGGATAACATGCTTGGCGGCAGCCATGTCGAGACGCTTGGTGACGGTCTTGAGTGCAGCCTGGGCCTTCTCGGCGTCGCCCTCGGCGACGGCGGACTGGACGTGCTTGGTCAGCGTCTTGAGCTCGGACTTGACAGCCTTGTTACGCATGCGAGCTGCCTCATTGGTGCGGATACGCTTCTTCTGAGACTTGATGTTTGCCACTTCTGGAGTTCCTTTCGAGTTCCTTGCAAAAAATGTATGACACCTCTGAGACACGGTGAGGTCATGCAAGCGCTTACTATAGCACGCTCCCCCTCAAAGGGATAGAACGAATTTGTCAAATAGGCAGGTATCATCACGATTTTCTCAAGATGTTCGTAATCCAGAGCAAAAGCGCGGTCCGAGAATCGGCCGAACCCTTGAGCGCGAGCTCCACATCGACCGCACCCTCGAGCGCTGCGACGAGCTCTGCCATCGAAAAGCGACGTGCCCAGGTCAGGTGATTCTTGACCTGCCAGGACTGGAGCTTGAGCGTTGCGGCCAGCTCACGACCCTGTCCGCGCGCATCGAGCGCCTTGGCAACGATAAGCTCGCGAATGCGGCCGCACAGCAATGTGTAGGTCCACACGTAGCTCTTGGAGGGCAGTAGATTGAAAAGCTCGAGTGAGCGGCGCATGTCACGTGCCGAGACCGCATTGAGAAAGTCCCAGGGCTGGACTTCGGCCGTGCGCACGATCCAGCGTTCCACATCGGCAAGCTCAATCTGAGGCGCCTCAACCATTTGGGCAAGCTTAGCCAAGTCGTTATCGAGCATGCGAGTGTTTTCACCCGAACGCGAGACAAGTTCCTCGGCGGCCGCCGTCGAGATCGACTTGCCATGCTGCGTCGCCATCTGCTGCACGCGGCGCGGAAGCTCCCAGCGCTTGGTGCCGGAGCAATCGATCACGGCCTTCTTGTCAATCTTGGCGATTGCCTTGTACAGGCGCGTGTTCTTGGCAAGCGAATCGGCGATTATGAGGCAAACCGTTGTGGGGCTGGGACTCGCCAGATACTCGACGAGCGGCTCCGAGACCGCCTTGGCGAGCTTTGAGCAGCCATCAAGGATTACCAGGCGAAACTCGCTGCCCATCGGAAAGGTGTTAAGCGATCCGATAATCGACTCGATATCGGGGTCCTTGGTCATGTCGCGCTCGTCGAGGTTGAACTCGACCATACCCGACTTTTCCAGACGCGCTTTCATACGCGAGACGGCGTGATCGCGCTTGACTCCGTCGGTACCGACGATCAGATATGCCGGCAGCAGACCGGTTTCGGACATTGCGCTCCCCTCCCGCAGGCCTTCGTATTCGTTCCGTGCCATTCTAGCCCAGGGGCCCACCACACGCCAACGACGTCGTCACGGTCGCTGGCATCGCATCGCAAAGCCATTCGCAGTCGGCGTGACGGTAATGTCGCCGTGTTCGATAGTGCACGCGAACACACCACCCGCTTCCTTAACGGCATCGATGCAGGCATCGGACGGATGGCCGTATCGATTCCCCTCGCCCGCGCTCGCGAGGGAAAGCTCGGGCTTCAGGACGCCCAGCAACTCTCCATCGACTGAAACCTTGGAGCCGTGATGCCCAAGTTTAAGGACATCGATATCCCCCACCTCCTGCGCGAATTCCCGTTCTTGATCGAGTTCGGCATCACCGGTGAGGAGTATGCGCAGGCCCTTGCCCTCCTGAACATAGGAGAGCAACAGGACAAGCGAGTCCTCATTTCCCTCGCCATCCACGGACTCGAATGGCCACATCACGCGGGCGCAAAATGAGCCGATGTCGACCGTATCCCCACGGCGCACCTGCCGATACTCCACGCCAGGTCGGTTCAATACCTCGGCAGGAGCATCCTCCAGCGCATCCGCCGCCACGGCAATCGTTCCGACCGAAAACTGTTCGAGCACGGCGGGCAGACCACCCCAGTGGTCCTCATCCCAATGCGTCACAAAGACGGCATCGATATGGTGCACGTTATTGCGAACCAACGCCGCCACCACACGCTCGTCGAGCCCACAGTCGACAAGCGCTACTGCGCCGCCCTGGCGGATAAGAATCGCATCGGCCTGGCCCACATCGAGCACCGTCACCGAAGGCGGAGCAAATCGATCCCAATAGACGTACGGAATCGCAGCCAAGAGCATCAGGCATGCAAGCCCCACCGCCATAGGACGTGCACGGGGACGCGGCCACCAGACCAGCAGAACCGCCAGCAAACACGGCACTAGGTAAATCCACATGCTATCGGGCGGCACGCTCACGGATGCACCCGGCATGGCAGCAAACAGCTGCTCGAAGAACAGCGCGCAACGGGCGGCAATCATGGGTACAACGAGCGCCCAAGTCCGCAACGGTCCCACGAGCGAAAAGGGAACTAGCACGATCGACACAGCGAGCAGTACGCTCACCACCGGACCGATGACCGCATTTGCCAGCGGAGCAATGAGCGAGAACGTACCGAAGGCAGGAATGGTAATAGGAAGTGTCGCCAGTTGCGAGCACAGCGTGACGGAAAGCATGCTGGCAACGCCCGATGGCACACCCAGCTCACCCAAAGCGTAGGTCGCATAGGGGCAAAAGCACAGGATGGCAAAGACACTGGCGCATGAAAGCTGAAAGCCCATCTCGAACAGCACCGACGGCCGCAGTAGCACAAAGATGGACATGGTTACGAAGAGTGCCGATGCGCCGTGCCGGCGACGCCCCGCGCCGTTTACGACAAGCGTCACGAACACCATGCAGCACGCGCGCACGGCCGAGGGAGAGGCGCCCGTAAAGGCAGCGTAACCCACAAGCGCTATCGCCAATATCACCCGCTGAAGGCCACGTGAGCACCGAGTCTTTTGCAATACACCTTCGATTACAAACCCCACGATAGCCAAATGGCTGCCCGGGACGGCGATAAGATGCGCCGTTCCCGTCACCGAAAACCAGTCGCCCGCCGGCTGGGCGCGCAGCTCGGCCGAACGACCGCAGACGACACCGGCTATGAGCGCACGCGCCGGGTCGGTCGCAGGCGTGATGGACGCAAGCAGCCCATTTCGCAGTCGAAGCAACGGCCCCGGTGGGCCCTCATCGACCAACACAATCCGAACGGCTTTAACCTTGCGCACCTCGCCTCGGAGCACGCGCGATCGTCCGTACGCATCGTTCTCAAAACGTGAAACGCGGCCGATAACACGTACGCACGCCCCGACCTTGAGCTCACGATCACACGATAGGCGAACTGTTGCCAAGTTCTTACCGTCCGCGCGTGCCTCGCAGGTATAGGAATACACGTCGTCGTTTATGGATGGGTCACCCTGCACGACAAACTCGAGACTGCTTGCCGCTCGACCGTCGAGCGCCTTCGAGGCGCTTAGCGCGCCCACAGCCCACCACGCCGAGACGACCGCTCCCGCCACGAGACCGACGGACGCGGCATACAGCCACCGCTTCCAAGGGGCAAGCCGCGCACAAGATTGAGCCAGCAAAACGAATACCGCCGCCGCAACGGGAATGGCCCATAGCGGCCCGACTGCCGGCGCCTGCTCCCTCAGCAGCGCATCAGCGGTCACGTTGAGCACCAAGGCGCAGCTCATGCACATGCCGGCACAAAGGGCCATCGTCCACGGCATCAGGGGTCGCGGAGGCATCACATGTTCGCGCTCGGTCGCACTCATACGCAGATACAATCTTTGATTTTGGCGAGCTTCTTCTCACCGATCCCCGACACACGCATCAGATCGTCAACCGAGGCAAAAGCACCGTTCTTTGTCCGCTCATCGATAATCGACTGGGCCATGGAGGGACCGATGCCGGAGAGCGTCTGCAGCTCTGCCGCGCTTGCCGTATTGATGTTTACTAGGCCTATTGCGCGACTCACGCCCGATGATGCGGAAGTCCCACCATCAGCACCGACTTCCGCAATGGACGTCTGCTGCTCCCCTACCGTTGGAACGTGAATCTTCTGTCCATCGACGACCTTAGATGCCCGATTGAGCCCCGTAACGTCTGCCTCGGGCGCCAGCCCGCCGGCGGCATCAATCGCCTGAGCCACCCGCGCGCCGTCCTTGAGACGATATACGCCGGGCGACACAACGGCGCCATCAACATCGACATAAACCTCTTCCGCAGCAGACGCCTTAGGCGAAGAGTCTTCGGATGTCTTTCCGCTCGAAGCATCGCCGGATCCCGGCTCCACCAACGAGCCCGAACCATCAGTCCGCTCAAAAGACACGCCGCTGGCACCGCCGCCAAGGTTCGCCATCGCCAAGCCGCTCGCCATCGCAATGACAACCAGTATCGCCATCACCACTGCCTTATGACCGAGCAGCTTGTCCGCCAAGCGGT
>WGSQ01000111.1 GCA_014871605.1 Collinsella sp.
GGGCTGGTGGAACATAGAATCAGCCATGCCATCCTCCTTATGAGATAGGACAAAGAAATGTTCAGTCGGACACATGTCGAGACAATCCGATCAGAACCATAAAAACGTCGCCCGTCGCTATGGCTGGTTATGCACAACGGACCAACGTTTCTCAATACAGTAGCGCATTTTATGCACGATTTGGGGCTAATTCCGGTCAACGGTCAAGAATTTCTTTAGTTGGGCGAAGTATGTGGGGATATTTTGACTCTGTTACAAATTTGTAAACAAAAAGGGTCCCGCACTTGCGGAACCCTTTTCAATTATTTTATGCGGCTCGTGTTTAGTAGCCCACGATGCCTTGCGGGAAGAAGAACATGCACAGCACGACGCACACGGCAAACACGACAGCCATGATGACGGTCAGGCGATCGAGGTTCTGCTCCATAACGCCTGTGGCAGAGCTGGAGTTATACAGCGAGCTAGCGATCATATCCGAAACGCCGGTGCCCTTACCGGAATGCATCAGGACGAGAATCGTCAGCGCCACGGCAGAGACAGCCCAAACGACAAACAGAAGAATCTGGAACGGACCCATAGATAAGCTCCTTAATAGAACAATTCAAACTCCAGTACTGTACCACAATCCCCAGCACTCCCCCACCCGCCATTTAGGTACGGGGTAGAAATGGCAGAAATATTAAAAAGGGGGTTGTCCGGTCGTGGACAACCCCTTTACTAGAAAACGGTATTTGTTTTCTATTAGGCCTCGATGGCGAGCACGCGACCCGTCATCTCGGCGGAAGGCTCAATACCAGCCATGGTGAGCATGGTCGGAGCGATATCGGAAAGACGGCCGTCCTCGATACCGGTGAGCTTGGCCTTCTCATCAACGATGATGAACGGCACGCGGTTGGTGGTGTGAGCCGTAAACGGATGCTTGGAGCCGTCGGAAGCAACGTCAAACATGTGATCGGCGTTGCCGTGGTCGGCGGTAATCAGTGCAAAGCCGCCCTTGGCGAGAATCGCCGGGACAACCTTGGACAGGGCATCGTCAACAGCCTCAACGGCCTTAACGGCAGCGTCGAAGACACCGGTGTGACCAACCATGTCGCAGTTCGCGAAGTTCACGATGTAGAAATCAGCGCGATCCTCGTTGATGGCGGCGACGAGCTTCTCGGTAACCTCGGGAGCGCTCATCTCAGGCTGCAGATCGTAGGTAGCGACCTTGGGGGAAGCGACGAGCACGCGCTCCTCGCCTTCCTTGGGCTCCTCGATGCCGCCGTTGAGGAAGAACGTCACGTGGGCGTACTTCTCGGTCTCGGCGGTGTGCAGCTGCTTCAGGCCATTGGCGGCGATAACGTCGGCCAGGACGTTCTCGGGGAACGTCTTGGGGAAGGCGACCTCGACGTCAAACGTCGGATCGTACTCGGTCATCGTCACAAAGTGCGAGAGCTTAATCTGCTCGCGCTCAAAGCCATCGAACTCCTTGTCCGTGAACACGCGGGTCATCTGACGAGCGCGGTCGGGACGGAAGTTGAAGAAGATGGCCGCGTCGCCCTCGTGGATACCCTCGTTGTGGGCCGCGAAAGGCTCGACGAACTCGTCGCCGCGCGGATCCGTCTCGTAGTAGGCCTTGATACCGGCAACGGGGTCGGTATCGGCATCGGACGCGTTGACCATGACGTCGTAGGCGCGCTGGATGCGCTCCCAACGGTTGTCGCGGTCCATGGCCCAATAGCGGCCCGAAACGGTGGCAACGCGAGCGTCGCAACCGGTCTCCTCGGAGATCTTAGCCAGGAAGGCGCAGAACTCGCTCATGTAGCCGGCACCGGACTGCGGGTCGACGTCGCGGCCATCCATGAAGGCGTGGACGCGAACGGTCTTGACGCCATGCTGGGCAGCCATCTTGACCAGAGCCTCGACGTGGTTCATGTGAGAATGAACACCGCCAGGGCTCATAAGGCCCATGAGGTGCAGGGTCTTGCCTTCGGCCTTGACGTCGGCCATAGCCTTGACGAAGACCTCGTTCTTGGCGATGGAGCCGTCCTTGATGGCATTGTTGATGCGCGAAAGCTCCTGGAACACGATGCGGCCGGCACCGATGTTGAGGTGACCCACCTCGGAGTTACCCATCTGACCGTCGGGAAGGCCCACGTCCTCGCCCGAAGCGCCGAGCGTGGTGTGAGGATACTTCTCGTACAGGCTATCAAGGAAGGGCGTCTTGGCAGCAGCGACGGCGTTCTCGCCATCAGCCGGAGCCAGGCCGCAGCCATCCATGATGATCAGGAGTGCAGGAAGATGACGCTGTGCCATATGTCCTACTCGCCTGCCTTGACGACCATAGAGGCGAAGTCGGCAGCCTTGAGCGAAGCGCCGCCCACGAGGGCGCCGTCAACGTCGGGCTTGGCGACGAGCTCGGCGATGTTGCCGGGCTTGGCAGAGCCACCATAGAGAACGCGGATGCCGTTAGCGAGCTCCTCGCCAAACATCTCCTTGAGGGTCTCACGGATAGCGCCGCAGACCTCCTGAGCGTCCTCAGCGGTAGCGGTCTTGCCGGTGCCGATGGCCCAGATGGGCTCGTAGGCGACGACGACCTGCTTGGGGCAGGTGATCTCAAGACCGGCAAGGCCAGCCTTGACCTGGTTCACGACGTGCTCGACATAGGAGCCAGCCTCGCGGACCTCGAGGGACTCGCCGCAGCAGAAGACGGGAACAAGACCGGCGGCAACGAGAGCCTTGGCCTTCTTGTTCTGATCCTCGTCGGTCTCGTGGAAGTAGTCGCGACGCTCGGAGTGACCGATGATGCAGTAGGTGCAGCCGGCGGACTTGAGCATGTCGCAAGAGGACTCACCGGTGAAGGCACCCTTGGCCTCCCAGTACACGTTCTGTGCACCGAGGGCGATGGGGGCAGCCTGAATGCGGTCATGAACCGTGGTGATGTCAATGGTCGGAGGGCAGACGAGCACCTCGACGCCAGCCGGAACCTCGGGCAGAGCCTGAGCCAGCTCGTCGGCGAGCTTGGCGGCCTCGGCGACGTCGTTGTTCATCTTCCAGTTACCAGCGATAAGAAGGGTGCGATTAGGCATCGAGAAGCGCCTCCACTCCGGGCAGGGCCTTACCCTCGACGAGCTCCATGGAAGCGCCACCACCGGTGGAAATCCAGCTCATCTTGTCGGCCAGGTTGAACTTGTTGACAGCTGCGACAGAGTCGCCACCGCCGATGATCGAGGTGCAGTCGGCCTCGGCGACAGCCTCGGCGATAGCCTGGGTGCCGTGAGCGAAGTTGTCGAACTCGAAGACGCCCATGGGGCCGTTCCAGAACACGGTCTTGGCGCCCTTGACGGCCTCGGCGTAAAGCTCCTCGGTCTTGGGGCCGATGTCCATACCCTCACGATCGTCGGGGATAGCGTCGGAAGCGACAACCTCGGGGACAGCGTCCTCGCCAAAGTGATCGGCAACGCGGTTGTCGATGGGGAGCAGGATCTTGACGCCCTTCTCCTCGGCCTTCTTGAGCATCTCGCCAGCGCGCTCGACCCAGTCCTCTTCCTTGAGGGACTGACCGACGGACAGGCCCTGAGCCAGGAAGAAGGTGTAGGCCATACCGCCACCGATGATCAGGGTGTCAGCAGAGTCGATGAGGTGATCGAGAACGCCGATCTTGGAGGAAACCTTGGAACCGCCGACGATGGCGACGAAGGGGCGCTCGGGCTCGGCGAAGATGCCGGTCAGCGTGTCGACCTCCTTCTCGAGCAGGAAGCCGGCGACGGCAGGCAGGTAAGCGGCGGGGCCCACGACGGAACCCTGGGCGCGGTGAGCGGTGCCGAAGGCATCGAGAACGAAGACGTCGCCATAGGAAGCGAGCTTCTTGGCGATCTCGGGATCGTTCTTCTTCTCACGCTTATCAAAACGAACGTTCTCGAGAACGAGGACCTTGCCCGGCTCGACGGCGGCGACAGCCTCGGCAGCCTTCTCGCCGTAGGTGTCGGCGACAAAGGCAACGTCGAGACCAGAGAGCTCAGCGAGCTTCTTGGCGACGGGCTCAAGGGACAGTTCGGGCTGGAAGCCGGTGCCCTCGGGACGGCCGAGGTGGCTCATGAGGATGACGCGAGCGTTGTGCTCAACGAGGTAGTTGATGGTGGGCAGGGCAGCCTTGATACGGGTGGTGTCGCCAACGACGCCATCCTTGATAGGCACGTTAAAGTCAACGCGGACGAGAACGCGCTTTCCGTCGACATCGATGTCGCGGACGGTCTTCTTGGTAAAGGCCATGTTTGCTTCTACCTTTCGTACGTGTCTGCCTCCCATTACGGCAGACGATTTCTTATAAAAAGGGCGCGACCCTAGGGTGTAAGCCCTATAAGGCCGCGCCCTTCTTTAGACGCCCAACGAGCTATTCGCTAAAAGCTAAATTAAGCAACGAACTTCTCGAAGTACTTGATGGTGCGGACCATCTGAGAGGTGTAGGAGTTCTCGTTGTCGTACCAAGAGGTGACCTGAACGAGGGTCTGGCCGTTGCCGAGGTCAGAGCACATGGTCTGAGTGGCGTCGAAGATGGAGCCGTGGGTCTCGCCGATGATGTCGGTGGAGACGATGTCGTCCTCGTTGTAACCGAAGGTCTCGGAGATGGTGGCAGCGTAGGCCTTCATAGCAGCGTTGACCTCGTCGACGGTGACCTTCTTGTCAACGACAGCGTAGAGGTTGGTGATGGAGCCGGTCGGCGTCGGGACGCGCTGGGCGGCACCGATGAGCTTACCGTTGAGCTCGGGGAGAACCAGGCCGATAGCCTTGGCAGCACCGGTGGTGTTGGGGACGATGTTGACGGCGCAGGCGCGGCTACGACGCTTGTTGCCCTTGCGCTGCGGGCCGTCGAGCGGCATCTGGTCGCCAGTCCAGGCGTGAATGGTGGTCATGATGCCGGACACGATGGGAGCGAAGTCGTTCAGACCCTTGGCCATCGGGGCGAGGCAGTTGGTGGTGCAGGAAGCAGCGGAGATGATGTTGTCCTCAGCGGTCAGCGTCTCATGGTTGACGTTGTACACGATGGTGGGCAGATCGCTGCCGGCAGGAGCGGAGATGACGACCTTCTTGGCGCCAGCGTTGATGTGGGCCTGAGCCTTAGCCTTGCTGGTGTAGAAGCCGGTGCACTCGAGAACGACGTCAACGTCGAGGTCGCCCCAAGGCAGGTTGTTGGCGTCGGCCTCCTTGTAGATCTTGATCTCCTTGCCGTCAACGGTGATGGAATCCTCGCCAGCAACGACCTCGTGATCGCGAGCGTAGTTGCCCTGCGTGGAGTCGTACTTCAGCAGGTAAGCGAGCATATCGGGAGAGGTGAGGTCGTTGATAGCGACGATCTCGGAGCCCTCATGACCGAACATCTGACGGAAAGCCAGACGACCGATGCGACCGAAGCCGTTAATAGCAACCTTTACTGCCATTGTGTCTCCTTTCGTAAGGCCCCCGCGAGCTACAGCGCCCGCCGTTGAGGCCCACAAACTAACCACTCGCCTAATATACCTTTTTTTTGACTTGAATTTCACGAGAATGCTCGAAATTGAAAATCAAATTTACGTTAAAACGTTTTAAAGACTAAAATAGCAGCTAAATCCATATATAAGTCGATACTTCAAACTACCTGTTTGCTTC
>WGSQ01000112.1 GCA_014871605.1 Collinsella sp.
TGCATGGACGAACGTGCGAAACAGATTCTTGGCAGGCGGGTCGAAGAGACACGCAGGGACCTTGGTATCTCTAAGGTCGATTTTTGTGTGGCAGCAGGAATCAGCCGACCCTACCTCGACCGAATCGAAGATGGGACGGCAAATTTTACGCTCAAGGTTCTATTTAAGATCGCGCCTGCACTCGGCATGACGGTGTCAGAGCTTCTCGAGGGTATCGAATAGGGCGTTCCCCCGCTGCTATTTGACGCTCTTTGGGCGGGTCCCCCTGGTTGCGATGTGCAAAATCGCGAGTATTCAGCACCAGTTCGGCTGTAGACGGTAGCTTGAGCGGCTGGTTTTGCCTTTTTGGTAGTAGTTAATCCACACGTTAAATAAAAATGAGGAATAAATATTTACCAGACGGCCCCTTCGTCCTAAAAGTTCGTCTAACAATTGGCCGATTCTATGCCTCTGGCGGAGAAATTGCAGAATACTCCGTTTTTTGCACGGCCCGAGGGGGACCACCTGTCGTTTGAGGCTGCGATAAGTGGAACTGCCTTAGGGATTAGGCCATCGGGATTCGGTCGTGGTTGACTTGGCTGTAGAACAGGCGCTGAATCTCGGTGGCATCGCGTGACTGACCGAGTGCCCACATGGTTTTGGCCACGAGCGTCTCGGTGGTCATGTCGTCGCCGCGCAGAATGCCCGGATGATCGGCGTAAGCACGGCCGACCTCATAAACGCCCAGATCGAGGCCCTCTTCGGGGACCTGCGTGGTCATAACGACAGTGCGGCCCGAATCGACCCAGCGGAAAATTGCCTCTTGGAATGACTCGCCCGACTCACCAAACTCGGGGATACCGCCAATGCCAAAGGTCTCCAAAATCACGGCGTCGTAGCTATCGGCAAGGGCGTCGAGGATGCCCGGATTTACGCCGGGCGTGAGCTTAAGGACAAACACGCGCGGGTCGATGCTGTCGTAGAAACGCACCGGGTTTTCGCCCTGATGCGTGCCGTGAAGCCCGTTGCGCACGATGCGGTCATTGCGGATATAGGCGATGGGCGGATAGTTGACGCTAATGAACGCGTTAAAGCTCATGGTGCGCTGTTTGCGGGCGCGCGTGCCGGCAATGGCTACGCCGCCAAACACGATCGAGACGTCGTGCGAGTGCTCGTCGAGCGCATAGAGCAGGCTCTGGTACAGGTTGAGCTTGGCGTCGGTAAAGGGATTGCCCATGGGCTTTTGCGAGCCGGTGAGCACGATGGGCTTGGGGCTGTCCTGAATCAGGTAGGAAAGCGCTGCCGCGGTATAGCTCATGGTGTCGGTGCCGTGCAGAATCACGAAGCCGTCGTGGTCGGCATAACCCTCGACGACGACGTCGCGGATACGCATCCAGTCACTGGGGCGCATATTTGTGCTGTCGATGTTCATGGGCTGCATGACGTCGAGCTCGCAGAGGCCCGAGATCTCGGGGACGCTCTGGGCGAGCTCCTCACCGGTCAGGGCGGGGGAGAGGCCGTTGCCGTCCTCGGTCGATGCGATGGTGCCGCCCGTGGCGATGAGAAGGATGCGCTTCATGCTGGTATTCCTATCGTGTTTGCCGCCCCAGAGGCGGAGTCGTTCGGCAGTATTGTGGCACAGGGCGTCCAATGTTCAAACGTATTACATCATCTGTAACGTTCAGTAACACTTCGATTGCCATCAAATAGGGGCCCAGGTCGTGCGTTTGCCGTGCGCTGGCGGCTGCGAGGGACGAGAAACCCCATATAACGTGTACACTATGGAAGTTATTCTCGTTTATTCGCGCGGGTGGGCACCGGCTCCCCGCCAACAAGAGGGGGAACCATGGATCAAAAGGCTTCCGCAAAGGTCCTCGTACTCGACTTTGGTGCGCAGTACGGTCAGCTCATTGCCCGTCGCGTCCGCGACCTCAACGTGTATTCCGAGATTGTCCCCTGCGACATCTCGGCCGATGAGATTCGCGAGATGAACGCCTCTGCGCTCATCCTTTCTGGCGGCCCGGCTTCCGTGTACGCCGAGGACGCTCCGTCCATCGACCCCGCCATCTTTGACCTGGGCCTTCCCGTTCTGGGCTTTTGCTACGGCCATCAGATCACGGCCGTGACGCTCGGCGGCAAGGTCGGCCACTCCGAGGTGGGCGAGTACGGCCGCGCCACCATCACGCGCACGGCTGGTGCCAAGCTCTTTAACTCCACGCCCATGGAGCAGACCGTGTGGATGAGCCACCGCGACGCCGTGTCCGAGGTGCCCGAGGGCTTTACCGTTACCGCCAGCACCGACGTGTGCCCGGTTGCCGCCATGGAGTGCGTCGAGCGCAAGATCTTCACCACGCAGTTCCACCCCGAGGTCAAGCATTCCGAGTACGGTCAGCAGCTGCTGAGCAACTTCCTGTTTGAGATCTGCGGCCTGGAGCCCAACTGGAGCATGGACAACCTGGTCGAGACCATGACGGCCGAGTTCCGCGAGAAGGTCGGCGACGACCGCGTGATTCTGGCCCTGTCCGGCGGCGTCGACTCCTCCGTCGTGGCTGCGCTGGGTGCTCGTGCCGTGGGCAAGCAGATGACCTGCGTGTTCATCAACCACGGCCTGCTGCGCAAGGGCGAGCCCGAGCAGGTGGAGGAGGTCTTCACCAAGCAGTTTGACGTCGACTTTATCCACGTCCACGCCGAGGACCGCTATGCCGAGCTTCTGGCCGGTGTGACCGAGCCCGAGGAGAAGCGCCGCATCATCGGTACGCAGTTCTGGAAAGAGTTCTTCGCCGTGGCGCAGCAGCTCGAGACCGATGGCAAGCCGGTCAAGTACCTGGCTCAGGGTACCATCTACCCCGACATCATCGAGTCTGGCGCTCGCAAGACGGGCGGCAAGACGGCCACCATCAAGAGCCACCACAACCTGATCCCGTTCCCCGAGGGCGTGCACTTCGACCTCATCGAGCCGCTCGACCACTTCTTTAAGGACGAGGTCCGTGCGCTTGGTCTGGCGCTCGGCCTGCCGGGTCACATCGTGTTCCGCCAGCCCTTCCCGGGCCCGGGTCTTGCCATCCGCATCATCGGCGCGGTCGACAAGGAGAAGCTCGAGATCCTCAAGAACGCCGACGCCATCGTGCGCGAGGAGCTGGATGCCTACAACCAGCGTCTGTTTGAGCAGACCGGTGAGCGCAACTCCGAGCACAGCTGCTGGCAGTACTTTGCGGTCCTGCCCGACATCAAGTCCGTCGGCGTTATGGGCGACGAGCGCACCTATCAGCGCCCGATCATCCTGCGCGCCGTCGAGTCCAGTGACGCCATGACCGCCGACTGGGCCAAGCTGCCCTACGACGTGCTGGCCCGCATCTCCGGCCGCATCGTGGCCGAGGTCCCCGGTGCCAACCGCGTGTGCTACGACATTACGTCCAAGCCGCCCGCGACCATCGAGTGGGAATAATAAATTCCTTAGTTATGGGGTATAAATCGTTTATACGATAATGAGTACCCCAATAAGCCCGTAATTTGAAAGACTGGCTCCAATGAAGATTGGAGCCAGTATGCGTTTATTCCTCAGAGAAAACTACCTGAAGAAGATTCGCGGCTTCTACCATGACGCCGGGATGATCAAGGCAATCACCGGCGTCCGCCGCTGCAGCAAGTCCTGCCTCATGCAGCGCATCGCCAAAAAACTGAGGGCCGAAGGCGTCGATGAAGAGCACAGCGTCTCTATCGACCTAGATCGATACGGGTACCGATCGTTCATGAGCGGCGTCGCGTGGAAGGGTATGTCCGGGAGCCCTTTCGCGCAGAGGACGCTCTCATATAACCTCGGTTGAGTCCGCGATGCTGTCGGGTTGGTCGTGCATGACGACGGTGAACAGGTAGTAGCGATCAGAGAGGCCGTCGCTTTCCGACTTGTCGACGAAGATGCTGAGTTCTCGCATTGCTTTCCTGGATAAGAAAAAGCCGGAGAAAACGTCCCCGGCACTTGGAAGCCTTCCATATGGAAAACCGATTATTTTATATCATGGGTTGCGCGAAAAGTTAAGTACACGAAACGATCACGCCAATAGCGAAGCCCCAGCCTGCGCACCAGCCCATAGGCAAGCCACCTGAGACCGCTCACTTTGCTCACCGCTGACGAAGACTTGCGACCTGGGGTTTGCGAGCTGATCGCAGAACCCATGTTGTTTATCGAGCTTTGAGCTGACTCAGCCAATCGCCTCTCGTCAGACAAGCGATCTGCTCCGTGCGGATGTCGCCCATCAGCTCACAGCAGATGTCCTTGCGGGTGTGGTGCCAGGTGAAGCCGCATTTTTCCTGAACGCGTTTCGATTTCTCGTTCCCGTCGAAATGCCCGCACCAGATTTTGTCCAGTTTCAAGTCCTCGAAACCATGGCGAACGAGCTCTTGAACCGCCTCCGGTATCAGCCCCTTGCCCCAGAACGGGACGCCGATCCAGTAGCCGATTTCCCCCTCGGTGTCCGGGATTTCCTTGTCGGACCGCGCACCGATCATCAACCCTATGCTTCCGATGGCCCTGTTGTCTTCTTTCAGGCAAACGGCGTACGTCTCCGGAGCGGAAAACACGGTACGGATGATTTCCGCACTGTTGTCAACGCTCGAGTGAGGTGGCCAGCCGGCAATCGGCCCCACCCTGTCGTCCTTCGCGTATCTATACAGGTCCCCTGCGTCCGTTTCGGCCCATGGGCGGAGTATCAACCGTTCTGTTGTCAATTGCATATCTACCCCCATCGACTAATTTCGATTGATGTTGATTGCCCCATTGTATTCGCCACAACAACGCTCGACACAGTATGAGGACAGGTTTGAGGTAAGACGCCTTGCCGAGCGGACTCGAGCTAGCGGCTGAACTGTCTTACCTTGCCGACAGGGTGATTTGCAACCCGGAATTCCGTCTGTTCTGCTCCTGGGGCAAAAACGAAACTGCACACCCACGGGCCATGGCTAAACTCATTTCGCGTCTATCGCCTCTATAAGCATGACGACCGGGCTGATGAACGCGCAAAAGCCTCGCCGCGCTACTCGTCGCCCGCCCGCGCCGCCGAGAGCAGTGTGCCCAAATCGGCCTGAATCGCCTCTGCTTTGCTTCCAAGCTGCAACGGAGCCGTGCCGCCCGAGATGTTCACACTCAACAGGTGCGCATCCGGCAGCTTCGCGGTCATGCTCCAGAACGGGAGCGTGATGATGCCAGGGGTCATTTCGCCCACGCCGAGCTCCAGCAACAGCACGCGGCAATTGCCGCGCTCGCGCCCAAAGCGCTCGCATCGTCTGAGGCTCTCGCGCCATGCCGCACCCTGCAGAAACGTGTCGTCGCGCACCCACGGCACAAGCTGCCAGCCGCAGTGCGGGCATCGTGGGACATCCTCGCTGCGGACCTCGAACCCAGCCATGCCCGCAAGCATGCGCTCGACGTAGGGACTCGCGTCGAAGAGCTCGTCGCAGCATGGCTGCTTGCATTGAAGGTACGCGAAGCTTCCCTGGTAGTTGCAGACTCTCTCAGCGGGAAACGTCTTCTCGACCTGGGTGTCCACATTGGTGTTCAGGATGAAGTAGTCC
>WGSQ01000113.1 GCA_014871605.1 Collinsella sp.
AGGGATGGTGCTGCAGCAGGCTGAACTCGGTGCTCTCAACGATGGCATAGTCCTCCTGCGTCTCGAACATCATGCCGAAGATCGACGACCGAGGTAGCGTCTTGTCGATTCGACCGGAAAGATCGGCAAAGGCGTTGCCGCTCAGAAACTCCTCGACGAACCCTGGACCATCATGGGAATACGCCCGTTCGATTCGTTCACGGGCAACATCGGAGCACATCGCCGCACCGTACACCGCAAGGTTTCCACCCTTGGAATGACCTCCGCACAAAAGCGGCCCGTCGATCGCATCCGCCGCCTCGTCCACATAACGCGCCGCGGATTCCTGGGCCGGCACAGGACACCGGAACGCCATGTTAAAGTCCTCTTTCCAGCCCACAATCGTGCTGTCGGTCCCCCGGAAGGAAAGATAGCTAAACCCCGCCGGAAACCGGAACGCCATGGCTGCAAACTGCTCCGTCGCCACCACATCGCTCACGGCACGATAGCCGCAAACGTGCACGCCGCGGTATCTGGGATTTGCTGCCACGGCCTCCAACAAGGCCCTGCTCCCCTCTGGATCCCACAAGTCGTCAATCATGTCCCGATAGCACTCAGCACGCAGCAGCTCGCGTACGTCTAGGCCCTGCCAGTTCGTCAGCTCCGCCATATCACCCGGCAAACGCAAATAGGACAACCACGCAAAGACCAGGCTGTCCACCGCGCAGAACGGCCGCTCCTCAAACGGATCAAACGCCGTCTGAGCATAGGTCAAAAAATTAGGCGAATCCGACATGGCCCTCCCATCAACTATGGTGTATTGGGATGGTGCATTGGGGTCAGGTTACTTTGCACCAAAAGGCGCCCGGGCCGTGTGGACCCGGACGCCTTCATTGTAGCTTTTCGCTCTAGCGAGCTTGATTTAGCAGGAGAAATCGACGCTGTCGATGATGTCCTTGAGGGCCTTGGCGGAGACGGTGAGCTCATGCTGCTCGTCTTCGTTCAGCGGCACGGGGACGCGGCAGACAACGCCGTCGCGGCCAACGACGGTTGGCATGGAGATGGCAAGATCGGACAGGCCATACTCGCCCACCATGAGCGAGGAGACGGGCAGAACGGTCTGCTCATCGCGCATGACAGCGGTGCAGATGCGCTTGACGGCCATGGCGACGCCGTAGTAGGTGGCGTGCTTCTTCTCGATGATGGTGTAGGCGGAGTTCTTGACGTCCTCGGCGATGCGCTTCTCGGCGGTCTCATGCTCCAGGTGGCCGTGAAGCTCGCAGAAGGTGTTCAGCGGAACGCCAGCAACCTGAGCGCTGGACCAAGCGACAAACTCTGAGTCGCCGTGCTCACCCATGACATAGGCCTGGACATCACGCGGGTCAACCTCGACGTGGGCACCAAGCATCTGCTGCAGACGGCCAGTGTCGAGCACGGTGCCGGAGCCGATAACATGGCCCTCGGGCAGGCCGGACATCTTGATGGCAGCATAGGTCAGAACATCAACCGGGTTGGAGACGATGAGCAGAATGCCGTCGAAGCCGGACTTCTTAATCTCGGGGATAATGGACTTAAAGATGCTGACGTTCTTGTTGACCAGGTCCAGGCGGGTCTCACCTGGCTTCTGGGCAGCGCCAGCGGTGACAACGATCATGGCGGCGTCGGCGACATCGGAATAATCGCCGGCGTAGATCTTCATCGGCTCGGCAAACGTCATGCCGTGCGCGATATCCAGGGCCTCACCCTCGGCACGGTTTTTGTCCACGTCAATGAGGACCATCTCGGAGAACAGACCGCTCTGCATCAGAGCAAACGCCGAAGACGAACCGACGAAACCGCAGCCGACAATAGCGACCTTCTTCTCGTTAACCATTAGAAACTCCCATCTCTCTCCACAAACAAGCCGCCCGGGAACGACCCGAGCGGCTTGCCGTAATCCCAATACATCCAATCGGGACTTTGATTATGCTCCTATTCGCAGCCAAAAATCGACCGTTTACCGAAATTATTTGCAGAATTCGTAAATTAACTGCACGAAATCGGTTTCGAGCTATTGACGAGTCGAAATAGGTTTCTAATACAGGCCCGCCTCGCGAATGGCCTCGACAGCCAAAGCGATCTGGTCGGGCGGCAGGACCAGCGCCATGCGCACGTGCCCCTCGCCCGAAGGGCCAAAGCTCGCGCCCGGCGTCACCACAACGCCGGCCTTCTCCATAAGCTCCTCGCAAAACGCCATGGAATCGGTGCGACCACCAGGAAGCTTGGCCCACACAAACATAGATCCATGCGCGTTGGGACGCTCCCAGCCCAGACCCTCGAGACCGTCGCACAGGGCATCGCGACGCTCCTGGTACTTCAGACGCTGCGCCTCGACCTCATCGCGCGGACCGTTCAGGCACGCGATGGCGGCCTTCTGAATCGGGAAGAACATACCAAAGTCGATCTGACCACGCAGCTTGGCAAAGGCCGAGACCACATCCTCGCGACCGACCAAAAAGCCGATGCGCGCACCGGTGACGTTAAACGACTTGGAAAGCGAGAAGAACTCAACGCCCACCTCGAGCGCGCCGGGATACTGCAAGAAGCTGCCGCCCGGCTCGCCGTCGAACACAATGTCCGAGTATGCGTTGTCGTGGACGATCAACAGGTCGTGCTCGTGGGCGAAAGCGATGATCTCCTCGTAGATCTCGGGCGTGCCCACCGAGCCCACCGGATTGGCGGGCAGTGACACGATCATGTACTTGGCACGGTCGGCCACCTCGGGATCGATGCCCGCCACATAGGGCAAGTAATTGTGCTCGGCAACCAGCGGATAGTACTCGAGCTTGGCATCGGCAATCTTAGCGCCCGCCTCAAAGACCGGATAGCACGGATCGGGCACCAGGATGGTATCACCCGGATCGAGCAGAGCCAGGCCCAAATGACCCACGCCCTCCTGTGTGCCGTTGCACGACTGCACCATGGACGGCGTAATGCCCGAAACGCCAAAGCGGCGCTCATAGTAATCGCACACGGCTTGCTTGAGTTCGGGCAGGTCGCGCAGGGTGTACTTCCACATCTCGGGATCCTGGGCGGCTTGTGTGAGCGCCTCGACCACGTGGTCGTACGGCTTAAAGTCGGGCGTGCCCACGCTCATGTTGTAAATGGTCTTGCCCTGAGCCTTCAGCGCAAGCAGTTTGTTGTTGAGCGAGGCGAAGACCTCCGCGCCAAAGCGCTCGAGACGCTGCGATGCCTGCATGGTGCCACCTTTCGATATAAAAAACGCGGCGCTCCGACAAGAGCGCCGCGCGATACGGGCCATCAGATTGCAAAAGTGTAACGCTTACAAACCCCGTATTGGTTCAATTTAGCCAACCTCAGTCAATTGCATTGAGTGCGTCGATCTGCGCAAGCCACAGACGCGAGCTGGCGTCACTCGGCATACGCCAATCGCCGCGCGGGCTGAGCGTCACCGAGCCCACCTTGGGACCATCGGGCAGGCAGCTGCGCTTAAACTGCTGGGCAAAGAAGCGACGATAGAACGTACGCAGCCACGTGTAGACGGTCTTGGCATCGTAGACGCCCTCGAAGCTCTTGAGCGCCATGCGGTAGATCTTGCCCGGCTCAAAGCCAAAACGCAGCAGGTAGTAGAGGTAGTAGTCGTGCAGCTCGTACGGGCCCACCAAATCCTCAGTCTTCTGCGCAATCTCGCCGTCGCCCGTGGGCGGCAGAAGCTCGGGAGATACCGGCGTATCGAGGATGTCGAGCAGCGTCTCGGCAATACGCCCGCCAAAGACATCGGCAGCATAACGCACCAGATGGCGCACAAGCGTCTTGGGCACGCTCGCGTTGACGGCATACATGCTCATGTGGTCGCCGTTATAGGTAGCCCAACCGAGTGCCAGCTCCGACAAGTCGCCCGTGCCGATGACAAAACCGCCAGCCTGATTGGCCAGATCCATCAGAATCTGCGTACGCTCGCGGGCCTGGCTGTTCTCGTAGGTCACGTCCTGCACGGCCGGATCGTGCTCAATGTCCTTGAAGTGCTGCTCCACAGCCGCGTGGATCGAAACCTCGCGGAAGCTCACGCCCAGGTCGCGGGCGAGCGACTCGGCATTCGACTTGGTGCGATGCGTCGTGCCAAAGCCGGGCATGGACACGGCTGTGATACCGGTGCGCGGCAGCCCCAGCGCATCGAAGGCGCGAACTGTCACGAGCAGTGCCAGCGTGGAGTCCAGGCCGCCCGAAAGACCGATGACTGCAGCCTTGGTACCCGTATGGGCAAGGCGGGTCTTGAGGCCGGCGGTCTGCAGGTCGAGGATAGTCTCGCAACGCTCGGCCAGGTCGCCATGGTCGGCCGGCACAAAGGGCGCGCGAGGGAAGACACGGTCGATGCCGAGTGCATCGTGCAGGACAGGTTCGTCTGCCAGCACGCCCTCAAACGAAAATTCAACGGTCGTGGCCTCCGGTGCATCGTCCGCGCGCGTCCACGTCGTCGAGCGACGGCGCTCGGCAACCAGGCGGTCAAGGTCAACGTCGGCGATGGCCATATCGCAGGTAAGCAGTTTGGTCGCGGCAAGCTTGGAGCCGTTTTCGTAGATAAGGTTCTCCCCCGCAAAGACCATGTCGGTCGTGGATTCGCCCTCGCTCGCATCCGCGTAGGCATAAGCGCAGTACAGGCGCGCGCTTTGGTTAGAGATAAGGCTGCGACGGTAATCTGCCTTACCGATAATCTCGTCCGAGGCCGACGGGTTGAGAATCACCGTCGCGCCGGCAAGCGCCATCTCGGTCGAAGGAGGCGCCGGCACCCACAGGTCCTCACAGACCTCAACGCCCAGCACCAGGTCCTCGGCTCCCTCATCACAGCAGCGGTAGATAAGCCCCGAGCCCAGCGGGACCGGACCCTGACCGGCAAATTCAACCCACACGGGATCCGCAGGCGCCGGAGCAAACCAACGGCGCTCATAGAACTCGCCATAGTTGGGCAGATACTTCTTGGCCGTGAGGCCCAAAAGCTCGCCCGCGCAGCACACGGCGGCGCAGTTGTAGATATTCTCGGCAACCGCAACGGGAAGACCGACGGTAAAGACAATCGGCAGCTCGCGGGTTTCATCGAGAATATGTGCCAGTGCGGTCTCGCAGGCATGCAGTAATGTGCGGTTATGGAACAGATCGGCCGCGGTATAGCCGGTCAGGTTAAGCTCGGGCAGCACCAGCGCGCGAACGCCGCGCTCGGCAGCCTCGCGAACAGCCGCCAACGCAACCTCGGCATTGCCCTCGGCATCGGCCACACGCATCTTGGGCGAGGCCGCCGCCACACGCAAAAAGCCATCAGACTGAGAAAGATGAAGATTCATAAGAATGCTCCCGTGCGTAGACGCCATTCACAACAATTAGCAAGCCCTATTGTAGTTCAACCGCCGGGTGCAACCGCATCCCACCAACTTGGTGAGCTATTGATGAGTTGATGGTATCTGTTAAATGTCACGTACGATTCACATCTGGTGGGTA
>WGSQ01000114.1 GCA_014871605.1 Collinsella sp.
CGCCGGGCCGACTCGCTTCGGATGGGGCTCTACACCAACTTTCTCGACACTACCCGCTTTGTACTCAAGGGTGGCCAAAGCGTCCTGGCGCGAACACTCGATGCGCGTGTCACAAGAGATATTGACTTGGTTGCTCAAGAGGAGAGCCTCGAAGAGGCTGTTGCCGATCTGGCGCGGGCGGCTTCGATTGATCTGGAGGATTTCGTTTCGTTTGTCTTTGATCGTGCAGAGCAGATCAAAAAAGAAGATGAGTATCGGTGTGGTGCGAAGGTGTGGTTCACCCCCTTTATGGGAACCAAGAAGCTGCAGCCAATTTCAATTGACTTGGTAATTGATGAAGTGCGGGGACTTGAGCCTGAGGTTCTTGCGCCGATCGATCGTTTGAATATTGAGGGGCTCCCAGTCTGCGACTATCGAGTATGCCGAGTGGAGAGTGCCCTTGCAGATAAATTGCTCGCAATGGTAGAGATGCATGAGGGCCGTGCCTCTTCGCGAATCAAGGATATAGTCGACATCTTGGTGTACGCGAAAACTTGCTTCGTCGATGGGACTACGCTTGTCGAGAGGGTCGAGAAAGAAGCATCTGCCCGCAAGGTGGCAATGCCGGAAGAGTTCGTGGCGCCTCTCTGGTGGAAACAAAATGGTTCTGCGCAGTACATAAAGATGGCGAGGCAGGCGGGGGTACTTGATCTCGCGGGGAACATTGCTGGGGCAGAAGAGATCGTCAATCGGTTGTATGCACCGTGCTTTAATCATTCGGCGAATGTGCGCAAATGGAATCCTCAGACCACGGGATGGGAATAGGCTAGATAGTTAAGCCGGCGGCAGGGCCAGTTCCTGTCGCCGGCTTAAGACGTTTCTACTGCCTATGCGCTATTCGCAGGTCTGGTCGACCGCCTGGGTGACGGCCTTTTTTGCGGCTTCGAGGTTGCGCTGAGCTTGGGCGACAGCGGCCTCGGCTTTTTTCTTTGCCCCTACGACCTCGGCAAAGCGATTGATGGATTCGCTATACTCGCGCGTGCGCGGGTCAAGCGCCGGCGGGATTTCGATTTCGAATAGATCGGAAGGACGAATGGCGTGGCTGTACTGATTGTCGGACAATACCTGCAAAACTATGGACCCATGGCCGTCGGTGAGGTATGCTGCGACCATTTCTGAATACACCATGCGCTCCTCGTCGGTCATCGTTGGAATCGCCGGGCGAATGGCAGTGGTGTTGTGCGAGGCAACTAGATGCTGCTTTGCATCATCGATGCCGACCACAAGTAGGTTTGACGCGCCGTAACGACCGAGTATGCGCGGCATGACGATATCGCCGCAATGAAGCTCGTAACGAGCCAACACGTCTGGACCTACCTTTACAGGTTCGGAATCCAGCTCCGACGCGCCTTCCGCAACATCCTTGGGTAGCAAATAGCCGTTGCGGAAATCCTGAGATGAAATGCGGCGCACCTCGACAGCGTCGATGTCGTCCGAGGTGGTGCTGTCTCGGGGCATAAACGGCACCACGCGCATAAAACTGTCGCCCAGCGTTGCGCTGTAGTTTTGAGCTACGGAGATCAGGCCAACCCTGCCTTTGGAGAGCGCGGCGTGGTGTTGGAGTAGCTTGCGCGTTTCGAGCTCGACGGTTTCAATGGAAACCGTTTTGCGTGAGTCGCACTCGATGCCGCTCCAGTCAGGGGAGAAAGCCAAGGGAAGATTGGGGTAGCGAGCCCCGTCGGCAAACCGAAGGCGTGGCATGGGCGTGGCGGCATTGCGGAATGAAACGCTGCGATTTCCCGTCGACAATACAATAAGTGCGTACATGCCGTGCATCGGAGATTCGGCGAGCGGGTGATATAGGACGCTTTCGACGAGCCCCTCGCGCAACAGAATCGCGCGTGCCTGCTCGGCGTTGTCCAAAGACTCGAACGGCAGCAGTACGGCGGCTCGAGTACGACCGGAGAGGGCTAGTGCATACAGGCACCAGAGATAGGCCTCCCAATCGCAGAAGCCCAGGTAGCCAGGCTCCAGATCATTAATGAGCGCCTCACATGCGCTGTTGATTTCGCGAAAACGTTTGCGAACGCAAGCTGTGGCATCGATAAACACCGGCGCCGCGTTGTCATTGCCCGTGTTCTGCTTGCCGGGCTCAAGTTCGCAAATATTAGGTACGCCGTTGCCGTTCAGCCTGAAGCATTCACGAAGCGCCTCGCAGCCGATGGCGCCAGGTAGGCGAACGGTGAGTAGGCGGCTGCCTTGTTCTAGGTTAAGCGCGCGCGAGAGGGCGGCGGCGGTGAGACGTGGCAATGATGTTGTTTCACGCATGTATAGAGCCCTTTCTTCTTAGTGGGCTATATAATAGCAGAAAAATTTAAAAATTTCTAATGACGAGAACAGCCTACTGTGCTATCCTCGAAGCAATCCAAAACCAACTCAATACCAACTGCTTGATGCAATCGCTACACAGCCTTTAGGCAAACCGCGCTATCAAGCAGGGTGATTTCACTAACGAAGCTGCAGGTTAGGTCGATTGTCATCATCCATACCTCAGAGCATTCTAAAACTTAGAACAGACTTACACCAAACACCCGAAACCGGATAGAAAGAAACATTCATGAAGAAACGGGACAACATCTACGAGGCATTCCTCAGTGCGATCGACGAGGATCTCCGCGACATGTGCGAAATGAACGGAAAGGTAGAACGGTCTCTTCCGTGTCCGTACTGCGGCGAGAAGAACGTCGAGCGCCTGGCCAAATCGCTCGTTGGCGTGCTGGAAGAGCGCTCGCCCGATATTCCCGGGCTGGTGCCCGAGCAGTATCGAGCCGATGTACACGAGGCCCGCGAACTTTTGACTGCCGCGACACTCGCTTTGCTGCCACTGTATTTTCCCCCGCGCGATAGCCGCATAGGCAGTGTAGCGACTGCGGTGAGTATGTTTAGGCACGGGCGTACTGCGGGCTTTAAATCGGCTGGTGTTCTCTTGTTCGAGGAAGTTGCGACAGGGATGAAGTACAGCACCAAGCAGGGTGCCTATATCCCGTCCTCCTTCGTGCGCCATACCGATGGCAGAAAGCCATGCGACCGGCTGCACCGCGATGGATCGCGTGGCTTTACGGCGGATGAAGATGATGCCGTCATGTTTTATAAGCGCTACCTCAAGGTGCAGCGACGCGTGTTCGATACGAGTCCGCGTTTCAACTTTGAGTTATGCGTCAAACGCCCGTTTGAGGCACTTTTGGACGAACGACACACTTTTTATTACATGGAGGAAAAGATGGAAATCGATTTGACCAACAAAGTACACGGACTCGAAAATCGCTATCTTCTCAATATCAAGCATCATAAAGATTACGACCTGCTTGACAAGCTGATGATCCATGCACTGCTTGCGTACCTGGGCGACACAACGGTCTCAACTGCTGCTCGCGAGAGTTATCTGGCGCAGGCCGAGCGCCTGATCGGTCACGCGACCAAGTCGCCGCACTCGGCACAGCTCAATGAGGACGACGGCGACGATCGCATTGCTTAACAACCACTAACGCCACGGACAAGAAAGGGGTCACGCCATGCCAGTCATCAAGATGTACGGCTACGAGGCCGCGCAGCAAACGGAGTATCAGACCAAGAAGTGGGCGACTAAGGAGGAGATGCGGGCGCTGTCGTCCGGCGATGAGCAGCGCGACGTGATCCTGGCGCAGGGTGCCACGGTGGCGTTCTACGAGGACGACAAGCATTGGGAGACGAGTGTGTCCAACAATGTTTTTGCCTTTGGAGGTACCGGCAGCGGCAAAACGGCGAGTTTCATTTTGCCCAACCTGCTCAATCACCACGAATGCTGTTATGTGGTCACAGACACCAAGGGTGAGCTGCTGCGCCGTACGGGGAAAGGCTTTGAAGAGGACGGCTACGAGGTAACGGTTCTCGATACTGTTAATCCCGAGCAGTCGGCCGGATACGACCCTCTGCGTTACGTGATGGATGTCGAGGATATCCCCACCACAGTGGCGGCAATCATGGAGGGGGTCGATCCTGACGGCCGTAGCCTTAGGTATGATCCGTTCTGGAATAACGCGAGCGACCTGCTGCTTCGAGCGATTGTTGGAATCCTGTTCCTCCTGGAGACCCTTGCCGGCACCCTTACGCCGGGTGAGGACCCCAATGCCCCGCGCCGCTACCTTAAGATGAACAACGTCTTTAAACTGGCTGCGCTCATCAAGGTTACGGGAGATGGTGAGGGGCGATTCCCGTTGGACTACCTTGTAGAAGAGGTGGAGTCCAGGGAGTTTCTCGATAAGTTTGGTGCGGAGAACGCTGATCTGTATGGCGTTGAGCAGTATCGCGATTTTCGAGGTGCGGCAGATAGGACGCTTAAGAGTATTCTGATCGCGCTCAATGCAACTATCTCGCGGCTTAAGACGCCTCAGCTCATGCGCGTTTTTGAGAATGACGAGATGCGTCTTGATCGTATTGACGAGGGCAAGCGCATGATCGATCTTAAGGTGAGCGACAACGATTCGGCTAATGCATGGCTTGCGAACGTTGCCCTTAAGCAGCTGTTTAACCTTGCCCAGCGCCGTGCCGATGCCAGCCCCAGCGGCCATTTGCAGCGTCGCGTGCAGTTTGTGCTCGATGAGTTTCCCAATGTGGGCCGCATCCCCGATTTTGAGCGCAGCATTGCGACTGTGCGCAGTCGCGGCATTAGCTTTTTGATGTGTGCGCAATCGCTGAGCCAGCTCGATGTCGTGTACGGCAAATCCACGGCGCTTACCATCCTCGATAACTGCGATAGTTTGGTCTATATGGGCGGCGGCAGCAACATCGCGACGCAGAACTACATAAGCGAACTGTGTGGCGAGTCGGTTTTGGGCACCAAGTACGTGGGCGCCGAGCGCACTGCCGTAGATGTGCGCGGTTGCGTGATGACCCCAGGCGAGGTTGGGCTTATGCCCCGCACCGATTGCCTGGTCAAGGTGACCGGCATGCGTCCCTTCCGCGCCAAGAAGTACTTTTGCGCCGATCACCCCAATGCTGCCAAGTGGCTGAGGGATTAGCCCTTGCAGCTTTGTGTACCCCATCTTGCATGTTTTGTCGCACGGCTTCCGTTAGTCGTAAGCCGTGCGGTCCAGTTTTTGCCTCCTTACCGATTCCGTTTAGAAGGGAATTGCCATGCCCGTTATGTATCGTGAGCCCAGCATCATAAAGAAGTCCAAGGACGGCCGTGTTGCCGCTGTCGATATGGCAAGCGAACTGCTCAACAGCCGTGTGCTGCTGCTGGAGGGCGAGGTCAACGATGCGACCTGCAACGGCCTTATTAAGTCCATGCTGGTGCTGGAGCATCAAAGTGCGACCGAGCCCATCACCCTCATCATCAGCAGCCCGGGCGGCAGCGTCACGGCGGGGCTGGCGCTCATCGACACCAGGCAGTCGCTCGGTTTCCCCGTGATCAGGGTGGGCGGGGGCGGCGTGGCCGCGAGG
>WGSQ01000115.1 GCA_014871605.1 Collinsella sp.
GACTCGACTATCTGACGCTCGATCGTGCCTCGGCGACGCTTTCCGGTGGCGAGGCACAGCGTATTCGACTGGCAACGCAGATCGGCGCCGGCCTCATGGGTGTCCTGTACATTTTGGACGAGCCATCGATCGGCCTTCACCAACGCGATAACGAGCGCCTGATCAAGACGCTTGAGCGCCTACGCGATATCGGCAATACCGTTATCGTCGTCGAACACGACGAGGATACGATTCGTGCTGCCGACTATGTGATCGACATGGGCCCCGGCGCGGGCGTGAACGGCGGACACGTGGTCGCCGCGGGAACGCCTGCCGATATCATGGCGTGCCCCGATTCGATGACGGGTGCCTACCTGACCGGCAAGCGAATGATTCGGGTTCCCGATGAACGCCGCAAGCCCGGTCGCGGCTGCCTTAAGATCACGGGCGCCCGCGCCAACAATCTCAAAAACGTTACCGCCAAGATCGAGTTTGGTACGCTTACGGTTGTTACTGGCGTGTCGGGATCGGGCAAGAGCTCCCTGGTTACCGACACCATTGCGCCTGCCCTTACGAATGCCATTCACCGTTCGACGCGCCCTGTGGGTCCGTATAAAAAAATCGAGGGCATCGAGTGTATCGATAAGGTTATTGATATCGACCAGTCGCCGATTGGCCGCACGCCGCGTTCCAACCCTGCTACTTATATCGGCCTGTGGGATGATCTTCGCGCACTGTTTGCGAGTACGCCGGAGTCGAAGGCGCGCGGCTACTCGCCAGGTCGTTTCTCCTTTAATGTGAGTGGCGGGCGCTGTGAGGCGTGCAAGGGCGACGGACAGATCAAGATCGAGATGCACTTCCTTCCCGATATCTACGTTCCCTGCGAAGTTTGCGGCGGTAAACGCTACAACCGCGAGACACTCGAGGTCACCTATCGTGGCAAGACCATCTCGGACGTGCTCGACATGAGCGTTACCGAGGCGCTGGCCTTCTTTGGGAATATCCCGCAGATTAAGCGCAAGCTCCAGACGCTGTACGATGTAGGCTTGGGCTACGTGAGCCTGGGCCAGCCCGCCACGACGCTTTCGGGCGGCGAGGCGCAGCGTGTGAAGCTCGCCAAGGAGCTTCATCGACGCCAGACGGGCAAGACGTTCTATATTTTGGACGAGCCGACGACCGGCCTTCATTTTGAGGACGTCCGCCAGCTGCTCGATGTACTGCAGCGCTTGGTCGATGCGGGCAACACGGTGCTGGTGATTGAACACAACCTTGATGTCATCAAGGTTGCCGACCGCCTGATCGATATGGGTCCCGAGGGCGGTAACGGCGGCGGAACCGTCGTGGTTTCGGGTACACCGGAGCAGGTTGCGGACTGTCCGCAGAGTTATACGGGCAAGTTTTTGGCGCCGTTGCTCAGGCGTGACCGGGAGCGTCAGGCTCAACTTGATGCTCAATAAATAGGCGATTCAGTTTATGGGCGCCATCGACTCCTTGTGATTCGATGGCGCTTGCTGTGCCGAAGTGACGTATGCAGCCGAATTGGACATATACTTAATCCTTGCGTCCGAATGCGAGGGAAAGGATATGTCATGGCAAAGGCTGTAAAGACGCCAAAAACCAATGCGATGCGCGAGCTGGAAAGCGCCGGCATTTCCTATGTTCTACATACGTACGAAGACGATGGCGATGAGTCGGTGGGCCTGGGGGTCGCGATTTCGGAGCAGCTTGGCGAGGAGCCCGGTCAAGGATTTAAGACTTTGGTCTGTGTGACACCGTCCAACGACTATGTCGTGTGCTGCATCCCTGTTGCCGACGAGCTCGATCTAAAGTCCGCCGCGCGTGCCGCGGGGGAGAAGTCCTTGGCCATGATGCATGTGAAGGATTTGCTTGCGGCGACTGGCTACGTTCGCGGCGGCTGCAGCCCGGTCGGTATGAAAAAACGCTACCGGACGCTCATTGATGAGACATGTGTCCTTTGGGATACCATTTTTATTTCGGGAGGCAAGCGTGGTTATCAGCTCGAGCTTGCACCCGATGATTTAATTGCATTTTGCGGGGCGACGGTTGCCGCGATTACGAGAGAGGACTGAGCGATGCCGCAGGAAGAATTGAAGCGCGGAGCTCATCTTGCAAAAGAATCTGCGCCTCAGACACCCTCATCCGAAGCTTCTTCGTCGCGAGATGACACTGACGACATGGGCTCGTCGGACTACTCCACGGTTGGTCGTTCCGCCGGGCTTATGACCATCCTGACTATCGTGTCTCGCGTCACCGGTTTTATCCGCACGTGGGCAATGGCGGCCGCTATTGGCATGTCGCTACTCTCGTCCTCCTATCAGGTCGCCAACAACCTGCCCAATATGCTCTACGAACTCGTGATGGGCGGCATGCTCGTGACGGCGTTTTTGCCCGTGTACATGGGCGTGAGGCGTGAGCAGGGTCGCGAGGCCTCGAACGAGTACGTGGGCAACCTGCTCGGCATTCTGCTTTTGGTGCTGGGTGGCATTTCGTTGCTGGGGACCGTGTTCGCCCCGGGCTTTATCTGGACGCAATCGTTCCTTTCGGGTGACGGCGGCAGCATGGATACCGCTGCGTTCATGTTCCGTTTCTTTGCCATCCAGATTCTGTTTTATGGTTTGGGTTCGGTGTTCTCGGGCGTTCTCAACGCACACCGCGACTACTTCTGGTCGACGTTTGCCCCGGTCCTCAACAATGTGATCGTCATTGCGAGCTTTATGGGTTTTGCGCCCGTGTCCGCACAGTTTGGTGAACGTGCCGGCATCATCTTGATTGCGGCCGGTACGACCCTCGGTGTCTTTGTTCAGATGGCATGTCAGATCCCCGCGCTTGGCAAGCACGGCGTGCATCCCCATATCCATATAGACTTTAAGGACCCCGCACTGCGCCAGACGATTGCGCTCGGTATCCCGACGCTGCTTGCCACGGTGTGCATGTTTGTCTCGACTTCTATCACCAACGCTGCCGCGCTGGTTGTCCAGCCCGAGACTGGTCCTTCCGTCATCGCCTATGCGCGCCTGTGGTACACGCTGCCCTACGCGCTGATTGCCGCCTCGCTTTCGACGGCGCTCTATACCGAGCTCTCTCACGACGCACAGGAGAAGGATTACGACAGCGTTCGCACGGGCATTTCGCGTGGCGTCGCCCAGATGCTGTTCTTCCTGATTCCGTTCGCGTTGTACCTGATTGTCTTCGCGCGTCCGCTCAACATGATTTACTGTGCCGGCAAGTTTGATGAGTCCGGCGTGGCGCTGGTGTCCGAGTTCCTTGTCTACCTGGCGTTCTCGTTGCCGCTCTACGGCGTGGTCGTATTGATGCAGAAGAGCTTCTCTGCCTTGCTCGATATGAAGCCCTATAGCCGCTATTGCCTGTATTCCGCCATCGGCCAGGCCGGCTCGGTTCTGCTGTTTGGCGCTGTGCTGGGCTTCGGTATGCCGGCAATCGCGCTTTCGTATGTCGTCGACTACGTGATCTTGGTCGGCTGTTCGCTGTGGTGGCTGCGTCGTCGCCTGCGTGGCCTTCAGGTCAAATCTATCCTGCATGGCGGTTTCTTTGGCCTTTTGCTCGGTGGTCTAGGTGCTGCCGCAGGCGCCGGCGTCATGTGGGCGCTTGAGCACTTTGTCGGGGCACTTGGCGGCTCGATTCTGATTACTCTTGGCTACGTTTGCGTTGCGGGTGTCGTCTCGCTTGCTGTTACCTTTGGCCTTGCCGCCGTCCTTAAGATGCCCGAGGTCTCGGCGCTGCTTCGTCGCAAGTAGGTGCGCGTGGCCGGTCACGACAACATTCCAACGCTTGCCGAGCAGGTTTCGCGCGTTCCCACACAGCCCGGATGCTACCTTTGGAAGGATGCCAAGGGCGATGTCATCTACGTGGGCAAGGCGAAAAACCTGCGCGCCCGTATGCGCCAATACGTGACACTGCAGGATGAGCGTCAAAAGATTCCGCTGATGATGCAGCTGGTGGCGAGCTTTGACTATATCGTGGTGGAGACCGAGCACGAGGCGTTGGTGCTCGAGCGCAATTTGATTGGTCAGTACCATCCGTACTTTAACGTCGACCTCAAGGATGACAAGAGCTACCCCTTTATCGCCATTACAAAGGGCGACCTGTATCCCGCTATCAAATATACGCGTGAGCGCCATAAGCCGGGAACGCGTTATTTTGGTCCCTATACTGACAGCCGCGCGGCGCGTGAGACCATTGACACGCTGCGCAAGGTGATCCCGATCTGCTCGGCTTCTTGTGCGGAGTGGCGTCGTTGTCGTCGTATCGTCGAGTCCCACAAGGGCGAGGAAGACATCGTCAATATGATTTGCGCGCAAAACGGGCGTCCCTGCTTTGACTACCATGTCGGGCGCGGCCCGGGTGCGTGTGTCGGCGCGATTTCCCCGGCAGACTATGCCAAGAACGTCAAGCGTGTCGAGCGCTTCTTGTCGGGCCATCGCAAGGATGTCGTCGATGAGCTGACCTCCGAGATGACGGATGCCGCCGAGGCGCTCGACTTTGAGCGCGCGGCACGCGTCAAACGTCGTTTGGAGGTCATCAGGGGTCTGGACGATCGTCAGCAAGTCGTTTTTCCCTCCAGTGTCGATATCGATGTCATCGGTTTCTATCGCGAGGAGACCATCTCCGCCGCTTGCGTCTTTGTCGTGCGTGAGGGTCGAACGGTTCGAACCTGCGAGTTTATTCTCGATAAGGGTTTGGATGTCGACGAAGAGGAACTTCAATCGGGCTTTCTTAAGCGCTATTACGACGAGACGGCTGATATTCCAGCTGAGGTCAACCTTTCCGTCGAGCTTGAGGATGCGGAGGCGCTGGGGGAGTGGCTTGCGGGCAAGCGTGAGCGTTCCTGCCATCTCCATAGGCCGCAGCGTGGCGAAAAGCACCGTCTGCTCGATATGGCATCCAAAAATGCGCGCCATGCCCTCATGCGCTACATGATGCGAACGGGGTACGCTGACGACCGCACCAATCAAGCGCTCCTGGAGCTCGAAAGTGCGTTGGCGCTGCCATCGCCGCCGTTGCGTATCGAGTGCTTCGATATCTCTACACTGCATGGCACCTTTACGGTCGCCTCGATGGTGGTGTTTACCAACGGGCGCGCCGACAAGAGCCAGTACCGTCGTTTTAAAATTCAGGCCGAATTGGACGAGGCAAACGACTTCGTGTCGATGTCCGAGGTTTTGGGACGACGCTATGCTCCCGAGCGCATGGCCGACGAGCGCTTTGGCTCGCGCCCCGATTTGCTCGTTGTCGATGGCGGTAAGCCGCAATTGACCGCTGCGATCAAGCAACTTGAGGCTCTTGGGCTCGATATACCAGTTTGTGGCTTGGCGAAGGCCGACGAGGAAGTTTTTGTGCCTTGGGACGAGACTCCTGTCGTGCTGCCGACCGGGTCTGCTTCGCTCTATCTAATTAA
>WGSQ01000116.1 GCA_014871605.1 Collinsella sp.
CAGATGACTGCCGACAAAATCGATCCGCACGGCGAAGCGATGCCCATGGGAAACAACGTATCGGAATAGGCGTTCGACAGTAGCCACGCGCCCGGCACGCGAATGAGCGCCACGGCCAGCACGTTGTGCGCAAAGCCGATGTAGCTCTTGCCGTATGCAGCGAAAAAGCCGCTAAAGCAAATGTGGATGCCGGCAAAAATCGCGTCGAAAATATAGCTGCGCATATAGCCGGTACCGGCCGCGACCACCGCGGGGTCCTTGGCAAAAAAGCCGATAAACGCCGGCGCCACCAGCCACATCAGCACCGTGATCAGGCAGCCGTACACCACCGAGATCGTCATGGCGTCCTTGAGCACCTGACGTGCGCGATCGCCCTTGCCCGCGCCGGCGTTTTGCGCCGTGAGTGCGCTGACGGTGGCGCCCATGGAGCTCGGCACAATGAACAAAAAGCTGATCATCTTCTCGACCAGGCCCACGGCGGCGGCGTCGACGAGCCCTCGATGGTTGGCGATGACGGTGATAAACATAAACGCCACCTGGATGCAGCCGTCCTGCACGGCCACGGGCACGCCGATCTTAAGAATGCTGCTGAGCACCTCGGGCTGGGGACGCAGGTCGCTGCGCTTAACATGGATGTTCGTGCGACGGCTCTTGAGCCATACGAGCGCGAGGGCAACGCTTGCCGTCTGGGCGGTCACCGTGCCGAGCGCCGCGCCCACGGGACCGAGCCCCATGTGGCCGATAAACAGAAAGTCGAGCGCGATGTTGATGATGCATGCCACGCCAATCACGTACATGGGCGAGCGCGAATCGCCCAGCCCGCGAAAGATGGCCGAAAGAATGTTGTACGCGGCGATAAAGGGAATGCCCATAAAGCAGATACGCAGGTAGGCGGCAGTGCCTTCGACTGCCTCGGCCGGCGTGCCAATGAGTGCCACGATCTGCGGGCACAGTGCAAGCAGGACAACAGCCAGCACCACCGAGACACCCATAAACAGCGTGATGGTGTTGCCGATGGCGGTCTCGGCGCGATCGAAGCGACGCGAACCCACGGCGTGGCCGACGATGACCGTCGTTCCCATGGCCAGGCCCACGAGCGCCACGGTAATCATATAGAGCGTCTGCGCGCCATTTGCCACGGCGGTGATGCCGGCAGCGCCGCTAAACTGCCCCATCATGTACAGGTCGGCCATGCCGTAGAGCATCTGCAAAAAGTACGAGAGCATATAGGGCAGGGCAAAGACCGCGATGGTCTTAAGGACATCGCCGCGTGTGAGGTCGTGTTCCATGGGCGGGGCTTTCTGGCTGGGTTTGTTTACGTACCAGTGTAGTGAAAACCCTACAACGATTGTAGAGTCAAGGTTTGTGTTGGCAGTGGGGCGAAAAAGTCTCGCGCACCATTATTCCGAGTGAATATGGACACACATCACGAGAACTCGCCGCCGGCGCTAACCTTGCAGAAAACGATTTCGGAATACTTGACACCATTATTCGGCGCGCAATAATACGTGCGTTTGCGAACAACGTTTGATGGGGGTTGAACCTGCGTGCGCAATCTCAAAATACTGTTTTCCTATCTAGGGGCATACCGTCGCGATGCCATCCTCGGCGTGTTCTTTGTGTCGGTCGAGACGGTGCTCGAGCTGTTTATCCCGGTCATCATGGCCAACATCATCGATGTGGGCGTGCCTGCGGGTGATATCAACTACATGCTGCTGCAGGGCGCGTACATGTTGGTGTGCGCTGCGCTTTCGCTGGTACTGGGCTTGGGTTATGCCCGCACGTCCGCCCGCGTTGCCTCGGGCCTAGGCGCTAACCTGCGCGAGGCCGAGTACAAAAAGATTCAGACGCTCGCTTTTGGTAACCTGGACAACTACGACGCCAGCTCGCTCGTCACCCGCATGACCACGGACATCACCGTTATCCAAAATGCTGTGGGCAACGGCTTTCGCCCTATGGTGCGCGGCCCGGTGACGCTTATCGTCGGCCTTATCTACGCGCTGATGCTGTCGCGCCCGCTCGCCACCGTCTTTGCGATCATCTTGCCCGTGCTGGCAATCGTACTGGGTGCCATCACCTATCGCGTCAGTCCGCTCTACCGCCAACTCCAGACCTCGATGGACCACCTCAACGGCGTGGTACAGGAAGACCTCACCGCCGTGCGTGCCGTCAAGGCCTACGTTCGTACCGAGCACGAGGAGGCCAAGTTCGACACCGTCAATACCGAGCTCGCGCGCACTGTGACAAAGACCTTTGGCAGCGCGGTGCTCAACCTGCCGGTGTTTCAGCTGTCGATGTACGTGGCTGCGCTCTCCATCCTGTGGATTGGCGGCCGCATGATTCTCGCCGGCAAGCTGGGCGTGGGCTCGCTCACGGGCTTTATGAGCTACGTGCTGCTGATCATGAATTCGCTCATGATGATTTCCAACGTGTTTTTGCTGCTCACGCGCGCTCTTACGAGTGTGGGCCGTATCGCCGAGGTGCTCGACGAGGAACCCTTTATCGCCAACCCTGCGGGAGACCTCGCGACTGCGGCGCCAGTGGACGGCAGTATCGAGTTTCGCGACGTTTCCTTTAAATACCGCGCGGATGCAGCCGAGGATGTGCTCGAGCATATCGACCTTCGCATCGAGAGCGGCTCGACGGTGGGCATCCTCGGCGGTACGGGATCGGGCAAGAGCTCGCTTGTGCAGCTGATTGCGCGCCTGTACGACGCTACCGAGGGCGCCGTGCTTGTGGGCGGACGTGACGTGCGTGATTACGACCTCGCCGCCTTGCGCGACGCTGTGGGCATTGTGCTGCAAAAGAACGTGCTGTTTACGGGTACCGTGCGCGAGAACCTGCAGTGGGGCAATCCGCAGGCGTCGGACGATGAACTCCTCGCGGCTTGCCGCGCGGCGTGCGTGGACGAGTTCCTTGATCGCATCGGCGGGCTGGACGGCGAGTTGGGCCAAGGCGGCGCCGGTGTCTCGGGTGGCCAGAAGCAACGCCTGTGCATCGCGCGCACGCTGCTCAAGCATCCGCGTGTGCTCATTTTTGATGACTCCACCAGCGCGGTCGATATGGCGACCGACGCTAAGATTCGCGAGCACATCGCTCGGATTTCCGATACGACCGTGCTCATCATCGCCCAGCGTATCGCGAGCGTCATGGATGCCGATCGCATTGTGGTGTTGGACGACGGTCGTGTCCACGGCGTGGGCACGCACGAGGAGCTGCTGGCGGGCGACAACATCTACCAGGAGATTTACGCCTCGCAGATGGAGTTTGCGGGGAACGCGGACGCCGGCGACGGCTGCGACGATGGCTGCGCGAATGATTCGTTCTCCTCCGTCCCCAGCAGATCACCCTTGGAAGGGGGTGAGCGCCGTGCCTAAGACCGCAGCCCAAGCACGCCCGGCCGACCTCAAGCGCACTGTGCGCCGCTTGCTCTCCTACATGGGGCATGCCAAGTTCTCGTTGCTCGCGGTGGGCGTGCTCGCCTCCGTTGCCGCCATCGCGAGCCTCGCCGGCACCTACATGGTGCGCCCCATCGTTAACGGTTTGGCCACGGGCGGGGAGGAACTGCTTGCCAAGCAGGTCATCCTGACGGCGATCATCTACGCTGCGGGCGTGCTCTCGGCCCTGGGCTACTCGCAGATTATGGTGCGCGCGGCCCAACACGTGGTGTCCGATATTCGCCGCGACCTGTTCGCGCACATCCAGACGCTGCCGCTCAGTTATTTTGACAGCACGCGCTCGGGCGACATCATGAGTTTTTTCACCAACGACGTCGACACCGTCTCCGAGGCGCTCAACAACAGCTTTGCCAACGTGATTCAGGCCGCCATTCAGGTTGTGGGCACCACGGCTATGCTCATCATCCTTAACTGGCAGCTCACGATTATCACACTCGTGTGCGATGCGGCCATTGTGCTGTATGCGCGCTACTCGGGCGCGCGCTCTAAGCGCTTCTTTGCCGCCCAGCAGGCATCGCTTGGCGACCTGGACGGATATATCGAAGAGATGGTCTCGGGCCAAAAGGTCATCAAGGTCTTTAACCGTGAGGCAGCGAATGTCGCCGGCTTCACCTGCCGCAACGACGAGCTTCGCCGCACCGGTACCGCCGCCGTGAGCTATGCCAACTCCATGGTGCCCATGACCGTCGTGATTGGCTACGTCAACTATGCCATCGTCGCCGTGGCGGGCGGCATGCTCTGCATCAAGGGGCTCGCCGACGTAGGTGCGCTCGCGAGCTACCTGGTCTTTGTGCGCCAGGCCGCCATGCCCATCAACCAGTTTACGCAGCTCGGCAACTTCTTGCTCAACGCGTTGGCCGGTGCCGAGCGCCTGTTTGCGGCTATGGACCTTGAGCCCGAGGTGGACGAGGGCTGCGTGGAGCTGGTGCAGACGGGCGATGCCGCGTGGGCGTGGAAAATTCCCGAGGGCCAGGGCGTGGGCGCGTACGGGCATTTGCATGATGTGGCAGCCGTTGATGAGTCGGGCCGCGCGGTGGCTGCCGACGGCACCGAGCTCACGTGCGGCTTGGTCCCGCTTGCCGGCGACGTGCGCTTCCATGCCGTGGATTTTTCCTACGTGCCGGGCACCCGCGTGCTCACGGACCTCAACCTGTTTGCCAAGCCGGGGCAAAAGATCGCGTTTGTGGGCTCCACGGGTGCCGGCAAGACGACCATCACCAACCTCATCAACCGCTTCTACGAGGTCGATGACGGCGAGATCACGTACGACGGCATCGACGTCAAGCACATTGCCAAGGCCAGCCTGCGCGGGTCGCTCGGCATTGTGCTGCAGGACACGCACCTGTTTAGCGGCACCATTGCGCAGAACATCCGCTTTGGCAAGCTCGACGCGACCGACGAGGAGGTGCGCGCCGCTGCCGAGGCCGCCTGCGCCGACTCGTTTATCCGCCGCCTGCCGCGGGCCTACGACACACCGGTCACGGCCGACGGCGCCAACCTGTCGCAGGGTCAGCGTCAGCTGCTCGCCATCGCGCGCGTGGCCGTCGCCGATCCGCCGGTGCTCATCCTGGACGAGGCCACGAGCTCCATTGACACGCGTACCGAAAAGCTCATCGAACGCGGTATGGACCGCATCATGCGCGGACGCACCACCTTTATGATCGCGCACCGCCTGTCCACCGTCCGCGACGCCGACGCCATCATGGTCCTCGAACACGGCCGCATCATCGAGCGCGGCACGCACGAAGAACTGCTCGCCCAGCACGGCGAGTACTGGCAGCTGGCACATGGCTTAAAAGAGCTGGATTAACCCGTTCGAGCACGATGCTTTGATCTCTCCGTGCCCCTCACCTCGCTTCAAACCATCACAACATTCGACGTTTTTTGCCAAAAACGGGAAAAGCATCGAAT
>WGSQ01000117.1 GCA_014871605.1 Collinsella sp.
AATATGCTGACCAGTTCAACGTGAGCGCACTGATCGTGACGGACGCATCGGGCAACTTGATGTCCGAGTCCTCGACGGATGACGTGGGCTACGAATCGCTTGCTACGTATCTCAAAGAAGCGCCCGTGCTGGAGGTGGCAACCCATCCGCTTAAGTCCTATACCGATCGTATTACGCTTGCGGATGATTCGGTTGCAGACATCGGTTGCGTGACTCGGCAGGATGGCGAGGGTATCGTTATCGCGGTAAGGCATCAGAGCGCGAAGGCAGTTGCAAGCAATACACTCAAACTGCAGAGCCTGCTTGATGGCTATGAAACCATCGATAGCGGCAATATCGTGATCGAAAACGATGGCAAGGTCGTTGCGACCAATGCCGTCGAACCCACCGTATTGGGCGTGTTCGACCTGCCCGCGACGGACGCCATTATTGTCGACGAAATTAAGGATCGATGCCTGCCCGGCAAAGTCCGACTGGTCAACGTCAACGACGAGTGGTATTTGGGCACATACGGCAAAGCGCAAAAATTCTACGTGTACACCTATGCCTCGGCGCAGCGCTACTTTGAGGTCGTCGCGGCTGTCGCTGCCGGCGTGCTGGTGCTGTACAGCGGTGTTGTAGCCACTGTTGTGATGGTGCGTCGCCGCGCTGATCGTCGACGTTTGACGGACTTGCTGCAGCAGGAGCGCGACTATGGCGACAAGCTGGCAAAGGCGGCGCGTGAGGCCTCGTCTGCCAACTCGGCAAAGACGGAGTTCCTGCGTCGCATGAGCCACGATCTGCGCACGCCCATCAACGGCATCCGCGGTATGGTTGAGGTTGGCGATGCCAATGCGGACGATCTGCAAAAGCAGACCGAGTGTCGTTCAAAGATCTGGACGGCATCGGGACTGCTGCTCGACCTTGCGAATGAGGCGCTCGATATGAGTCGCCTGGAGAGCGGGCAGGTCGACCTGGGGCTTGTTCCCACAAATTTGGTGACCCTCAACCACGAGGTGCGCGATATTCTGGAGCGCCAGGCCGAGGAGCGCCTGGTGACAATTATCTGCGATCAGCAGACGCTTAATCATCCCTATGCGCGGGTGAGCGTGACGCACCTCAAACGTTTGTTGCTCAATATTGCCGGCAATGCCGTCAAGTACAATCGCCGGGGCGGCTATGTTCGCCTGGCGTGCCGCGAGGTGGAGCCAGCGGATGGCGTTCCTGTCTATGAATACACGATCGCCGATAACGGTATTGGCATGAGTGAGGAGTTTCAACAGCACCTCTACGAGCCGTTTTGTCGCGAGGAGCAGCAGGTGGAAGGCGCCTCATCGGGAACTGGCCTGGGTGCGCCTATTGCCAAACAGTTGGTCGAGCTTATGGGCGGAACCATGAGCTTTTCGAGCATCTTGGGGCAGGGGACGACGTTTACCATCCGTCTGCCGTTTGAGAAGTGCAAGTGCTCCGAGATTCCTCAGGCAGTGCGCGTGAATGCGGGCGACGGCGATGCGCTCCAGGGCTTGCGCGTTTTGCTCGTAGAGGATAACGACCTGAATGCCGAGATCGCACAGTTTACGCTTGCCCGCGCCGGTGCCGTCGTGACGCATGCTAAGGATGGTGAGTCTGCCGTCGAGATGTTTGCCGCGAGCGCGCCGCACGAGTACGACGTGGTGTTGATGGATATCATGATGCCCGGTATCGATGGCCTTGAGGCCACGCGTCGGATTCGAGCGCTCGATCGCGAGGATGCCGCGACCACGCCGATTATCGCCGTGAGCGCCAACGCCTTTGCCGACGATCGCAGGCTTTCGCGTGTGGCGGGCATGAACGCGCACCTGAGCAAGCCTGTGAGCTCGCAAGAGCTCGTTGAGGCGCTTGCGCACATAGCCGCCGATGCTTCATAAGCATATGGCCCGGTTCCAAGGTGGGTTGGAACCGGGCCATATTGCTATTGATGAGGCCTGCTGAGGGGCTTACTTTTCGTGAATCTGCTTGCCGCAAAGATGCTCAATCGAAATCTCGTAGAGTTGGACGCCCTTGATGTCTTTGGCGATTTCTTCCTCGACTTCTTCGGCAGAAGGGTAGTACTTAAGCGCGAGCTGGCGGACTTTATCCTCGATAAACGCAGGCGCCTCATCTACCAGGCGACAACGGCCAAAGACCACGGTACTCATAACGTAGGGAGCCCAGTCATCGTCCTTGTACCACTCGTTGCCGTAAACGGTAAAGCAGATCTTGTCATCGCGCTTGAGTGCGTCGACCTTGTGGCCGGCTTTGGCGCCATGGAAATAAATCTTGTCGTGCTCGGCGTCAAAGAAGTAGTTGACGGGAATGGCGTACGGGTAGCCATCGTCGCCGTTGACGGCAAAGACGCCGCGCTTGCAGGTAGCGAGCAGTTCGCGCGCTTCCTCGTCAGTGATGGCGCGTTTCTTTCGACGTAAGGGCCTAAACATCGTTGGCTTCCTCTCTGGTCGTGCGTGGTGGTTGTGCACAAACTATAGCGAAACGGATCCGTTTTTCTTGATGCGGGCGAGTATGTTTTTGAGCTTGTTAAAGTCGAGCGGTTTGGACAGATGGGCGTTCATGCCGGCGTCGTGTGCTGCCTTGGCGTCCTCGGCAAAGGCATTGGCGGTGAGCGCGATGATGGGGATATCGGCTGCATCGACCTTCTCGCTCAGACGAATCGCGCGGGTTGCCTCATAGCCGTCCATGTCCGGCATCATAATGTCCATCAAAATGGCATCGAAGCTGCCGGCGGGATGCGACAGGTACAGATCGACGACTTCGTTGCCATTGGCGGCGCGGGGGACCACGATGCCCTCGGATTCTAGCAGCGCCTGGGCAATCTCGGCATTCAATTCGTTGTCTTCGGCGAGCAGCACGTTCATGTTGGCGAGCGAGCAGTCGGGCGCACTCTCAACCGTATTTGCCCGCGCCTGGGGATTCTCGTCGATATCGAGCGGAATCTCCACGTAGAACGAAGTGCCCACATGGAGCTCACTGGTGACTTCGATGGTGCCGCCCATCAGTTCAATAAGCGACTTGACGATTGGCATGCCCATGCCGGTTCCTTGGAACTTGCTGCGCGCATCGTCACCTTCTTGGGCAAACGGCTCATAGATATGCTTTAAAAACTTGGGAGTCATGCCAATGCCGGTATCCGAAACGCTAAAGCAAAAGAGCGCGCGCCCGTTATCGAGTGGCTTGGTCTTTGAACTAAAGGTGACGGAGCCGCCGTGCTTGTTGTACTTAATGCTGTTGTCTAACAGGTTGATCATGATCTGTCGGATATGGGTAGGACTGCCGATCATGTATGGCCCCGTGGCGTACGGCAGACTATTGTCCTGCATTGTGATGCCGTTACTGGACGCGCGGAGCTTGCACAGAACCAGCGTATCGTCACAGAGCTCTTTGAGGTTAAAAGGCGCATGCTCCAGTGTTAGCTTGCGGTCTTCGATTTTGCCCATCTCGAGGATGTCGTTGATCAGCGAGAGCAGGTGATTGGCGGCAACGCGCGCCTTGGCACGGCTCTCGCGGGCGACCTGGATATCGCCTTCCTTCAATTCCTCGATCTCGATAAGGCCCAGGATGCCGTTGAGCGGCGTACGGATGTCGTGGCTCATGCGCGTGAGGAATGCCGTCTTAGCGGCGTTGGCGGCATCGGCTTTTTTGCGCTCGGTCCGAGCGCGTACGAGCGCCCAGATGAGCAGGACGATGCCGACCGACAACACACCGATGAGGACAGCTGCAACGGCGGCGCGGTTGCGATAAAGGAATTGAAGCGTGTTGGATTCCTGGGCCGTGTACGACGTGGATGAGTAATTGCTTGCGGAGAGCGATTCTCCGGCATTGATGATGCCCTTGTTGATGATTCCCAACAGCTCGGGTTTTCCGCGCGAAATCCAGCACGAGAGCTCACAGGTGTCAGGGAGCTCGGTCGTCTCGCAGTCCTCGAGATCATAACGGTCACCGATGGTTTTTACGCGTGAACTGGGAGCGACGATGCAGTGCGCCGTTCCCTTCCTGAGGGCGTCGAACGCTTCATCGTCGGATTGGTATTCGGTTACGGTCGCTGTGGGGAACAGACTTTCAAGTGCATTTTTGTTGACAAACGATGATTTGGTACAGGCGATGTTCTGAAGGTTTTTGTTCAGGTTGCTGCCGGTGTGGATAGCGGTGAGGGATATGGTTCCCAACGATACCGACTGCACAACGCCTGTTTGCTCGGCAAACCAGTAATCTCGGTATACCGGCAGCGCAACGTCTATGCTTTCCTTTGACAGGGCCTTTGACATCATCTTGTAGCTATCAAAGGCGACGGTTTTGACCGTAATGCCAAATTTATCTTGCACCGTCGTCGCACGCGATGCGAGCGAGCCTTCCAGTTTGCCGTCTGCGTCTTCGTTGCAGTCGGGGAGTTTGCCCGTAATGTAGCCAAGCGTGACGGTGTTGTCATTTGCTTTGAGCCAGGAACGTTCGGGGCCGTTGAGCGATGATGAACCGCTGTTTTGGGCCGAGTAGTTAGATTTGACTTCGTCGATATAGCGTGGGTTGACGCGGGCGATTGACGTCATGGCGGCATTGATGTCGTTCATCAGGTCGGGGCGGCTTTTGGGGACGGCAAAATAGTAGTCACTCGAGCCAACGTAGAACATGGGGGAGGCATCGGGCGACGAAATGGTGTCGTTCATGATGACGGCATCGACTTCGTCGTTTGCGAGCGCGTCAAAGAGAACGGAGCCTCCGTCATACTCCCTGTATGTGCAGGTGATTCCTTCGTTGGTGAGCCACTGCTGGCCAACGAAGGTTTGCATAACGTCGGGGTTGTAGCCGATGGTGAGGCCTTGGAGCGCTTGGGGGTCACCCTTGGCCAGATCGTCGCGATCGGGCTTGGCGTAGATGTAGTAGCGCTCGGTGCCCTCAGGGTTCGAGGAAAAGAGCAGCTTTTGGGCGCGTTTCTCGGAGTAGGAGATGTTGGGCATGAGGTCGATCTCACCTGCCTCGAGCATGTCCATAAGCTCGGTGAAGGTGCCGGAGACGTATTCGTACCGCCAGCCGGGCGTGTAGTACGACAGGGTCTGGAGGTACTCGTAACCCCATCCCGAGAGACGCTCGCCGGGGGTGCCGTCCTGGAAGTCCTCGTTGTTGACGAGCCAACCAACGCGGACCGTCTTGACTGACTGATCGGAGTCGGCGGCAAAGGCGGGGGCGGGCATGATGGTGCTCAGTACGGCAAGCGCGGCAAGCGCGACGGCCAGGGTGCGATATATAACTGAACGAAGGACAGCGGCAGCTCTCACATGCAATCCTAACGAATCGAGACATTACCGCATAAGGATACCAGCTCAGCCTGCCCAGTCGGCAGCTGCACCGCTAAACG
>WGSQ01000118.1 GCA_014871605.1 Collinsella sp.
CGCTCCTCCTTGGTACCCACGCCATGAATGGTCATGGGCTCGGAGACGATCTCGCCGATGGTCATACGGGGATTGAGCGAAGCATAGGGATCCTGGAAGATGAACTGCATCTCGCGACGCATGTCCTTGATCTCATGCTTGCTCATCTCGGCAACATCTTTACCCTGGAAGAACACCTTACCGGCGGTCGGCTTGGTCAGGCGCATGATGGTGCGACCCGTCGTGGACTTACCGCAACCAGACTCACCAACCAGACCAAAGGTCTCGCCCGGATAAATCTCGAACGAAATGTCATTTACTGCAGAGACAACACGCTTGGAGAAGCGCTTGGCGAACATGCCGGACTCAGCGGGGAACTCCTTAGAGAGGTGCTCGACCTTCAGCAGCGGAGTACGCTCGTTGGTATCTGCCATTACGCCTCGCCTCCCTTCTTGGAATCCTTGCGCGTACGGGACGTCTCAGGAGCGTTCTTGAGGAACTCGGGGTCACCGGAGTAGTGGCACGCAGAGTAATGACCAGACTCGGTGACAACGCGCTCGGGGCGCTGCTTGCGGCACTTGTCCGTCGCATAGGGACAACGAGGCGAGAACACGCAGCCCTCAGGCAGGTTCATGAGCGAAGGCGGGTTGCCGTGAATCGGCGTAAGCGGCTTCTTCTCTTCGATGGCCTGCTCCGGGATGGAGCGGATAAGGCCCCAGGTGTAGGGGTGGCGACTCTCGTAGAAGATTTCCTCAGCAGTACCGAACTCGACGGGACGGCCGGCGTACATAACCATGATCTTATCGGCCATATCGGCAACGACGCCCAGGTCATGGGTAATCATGATGATGGCGTTGCCGTTCTTCTCCTGCATTTCCTGCATAAGCTCAATAATCTGAGCCTGGATGGTAACGTCCAGGGCAGTCGTGGGCTCATCGGCAATCAGAATATCGGGATCGCAGGCAAGAGCCATGGCAATCATGACGCGCTGACGCATACCGCCGGAGAACTGGTGCGGATACTCATTGACGCGCTTCTCGGGCTCGGGGATACCCACGAGGTCCAAAAGCTCGGTAGCGCGCTTGAGCGCCTCCTGCTTGGAGTAGCCACGGTGCAGACGAAGGCCCTCGCCCACCTGCTTGCCGATCTTATAGACCGGGTTCAAGGAGGTCATAGGATCCTGGAAGATCATCGCGATGTCGTTTCCGCGAATGTGCTGCATCTCTTCCTCGGTCATCTCGAGGATAGAACGACCGCGATAGCGAACGTCGCCGCCCTCGATCTTTCCCGGAGGCATCGAGATGAGGCCCATGATGGTCATGGCGGTCACGGACTTACCGGAGCCGGACTCACCGACGACACCCAGGGTCTCGCCGCGATCGAGCGTGTAGGACACACCGTCGACAGCGCGAACGACACCATCCTCGGTATGGAAATACATCTTAAGGTCATCGACCTCGAGCAGATGCTGGCCCTCGGGAACCGGCTGGTCCTTCAGGTCCACATAGTTCTTGTTCTTCTTCATCCTTATGCGTCCTTCATCTTGACGTCGAGGGCGTCGCGCAGACCGTCACCCAGCAGGGTGAAGGCGAGCACCGTCGAGAGAATTGCCAGACCGGGCATGATCATCATCCAGGGAGCAGTCAGAAGATACTGCTGACCGTCCTGAATCATGGAGCCCCACGAAGGCGTAGGCGGAATAACGCCCATGCCGAGGAAGGACAGAGCGGACTCGGTCAGAATGGCGCCACCAATGTTCATGGTCGCGTAGACCACGATGGAGGCGACGGAGTTCGGGAAGATGTGACGCACGACGATACGAGCATCGGATGCACCCATCGCGCGTGCAGCGTCAACATAGTCGTTTTCCTTGACCGTCAAGATTGCAGAGCGGAAGACGCGCGCAATCGAAGGCCAGCCGAGAATACCGATGGCGATAAAGACGTTCTGAAGACCACGGCCGATAACGGCGATCATGGCGACAACGAACAGCACGTACGGGAACGCCAGGAAGATGTCCGCACAGCGCATGATGATCGTATCCCAGATCCCGCCGTAGAAACCGGCCAGAGCACCCATGACCAGACCGATCACCGTGGAGATCGCGGTGGCCATAATGCCGACGGACAGCGAAACGCGTGCACCGTAGATAACGCGGACGAGAATGTCGCGACCAAGGGCGTCGGTGCCAAACGGGTGCTCTGCACACGGAGCCAACAGCGACGTCTCGGCCATGGTGGTCGAGTCGGAAGCCGTCGGCGAACCGAGCCAGGGCTTAGCCCACAGATCTGCGGTCAGGGCAACCAAAACGACGATGATGATCCAGCAGACACCGATAACGGCGAGCTTGTTCTTGCGAAGACGCTTAAAAGCGTCACCCCACAGCGTGCGGGACTTGGCGGGAGCAGATGCGGCCTTGGTGGCGGTAGCCTGCTCCTGAGACTGAGAATCAGTTTCCTGCATGAGACGTACCTCCCTTAGGCCTTATCCGACGGACCGCCAAGGCGGATGCGCGGGTCGAGGAATGCATAGCTAATGTCGACGAGCAGGTTGATCACCATGACGACGACGACGATGAGCGTAACGCCGCCCATAACGATGGGCCAGTCACGCATGCTAATGGCGCGATAGACCTCATAGCCGATACCGGGCCAGTTAAAGACCGTCTCGGTCAGGATGGCGCCCGAAAGCATGCCGCCAAAGTCGACACCAATATAGGTAACGACGGGGATGAGTGCATTCTTAAGCGCATGCTTGATGATGATCGCGCGATTGGAGAGACCCTTGGCCTTTGCCGTACGGATGTAATCCTGGTTCATGACGTCAAGCAGCTGCGAGCGCATAATGCGGGCGGCATAAGCGGTCGAAACCGAAGCCAGCGTAATGGTCGGAAGCACATAGTGCATCCAATCCTGATACTGAGAGCTGGAACCGCCGGCACCCGAGATCGGCATGGAGATTGCACCGCCCGTAGCGTCCTTGAGGATGACGCCAAAGAACAGCTGCAGCAACATACCGAGCCAGAAGGCCGGGACCGCAACGAGGATCGACGTGGTGAGCGTTACCAAAATATCCCAGAAGGAATAACGCTTTACCGCCGAAATGATACCCGCACCGATACCCATGATTGCCTCGAGCACGATGGCGCACGCGGCAAGTTTGACCGTATACGGATACTTCTGGGCAAAGATTTCCGTAACCGGCAGCTTGCGCTGATACGAATTGCCCAGATCGCCATGAAGCAGGCCGTTCATGTAATACAAGTAACGGTCCACGAGCGACGTTTGAACGGGGTCGCCGTTCTCGTCAAGGATCGCGTTGCCGTCCTCGTCCGACTGGACCAGGTGATAGCGGACGCGAAGCTGAAGCTCCACCTCGGGGGACAGAGCCCTGTCTCCACCGATCAGCTTGATCGGATCTCCCGGCACGATATTCTGGAGGGCGAACAGAATCAGCGTAACGCCCAAAAACACCGGGATGAACTGAAGCACACGTTTAACGATGTACTTACCCATACCACTCCCCTATCTAGGGATTAACCTAAATGGGATGCCGATCGCCAGACCGGCATCCCAAAATTACCATCAGCCAGTTTACCCCAGGTTAGGGAGAACTGTATGTTTCCCATGAGGTCTACGTAAATACTTGACCCTCACGGAAGCTGCAAACTCTTAAGCGAGCTCAGCGGTACCCAGATCGGCGTGCTTCTGCGGATCGACATAGAGGTGCTTGATGCGATCGGAGCCGGCGATGGTGTGCGTGTAGAACATCACCGGGATGACCGCGCAGTCGGCACCGACCATTGCATCGGCATCCTGCATCTAAGCGACGCGCTCCTTGTCGTCAACCGTAGTGCGAGCCTCGTCGACCTTGGCGTCGAACTCGGGGTTGTTGTAACCAGAGCGGTTGTCGCCACCGAGGGAGTCGGAGTGGAACAGCGGATACAGGAAGTTGTCCATGATCGGGTAGTCGGCAATCCAGCCCAGACGACCGAACTGATAGTTAAAGTTCTGATACTGCTCGAGCAGGGCAGACCACTCGGGGGTATCGGAGACAGCGGTAACGCCAACCTTGGCGAGGTCGCCGATGATGGACTCCATGATCTCCTTGTGGCCACCGTCCTGGTTGTAGGAAAGGGTCACACTAATGCCACGGTCACCGTTGGCACCGGCAGGAGCAACCTTGTCGAGGTACTCGTTAGCCTTGTCGACGTCGTAGGCGCAGAACTCCCATGCGCCCTCCTTGTAGCCATCGATGCCCGGAGGAACAATGCCGTCGGCGGGGGTACGGGTACCCTTGAAGATGGTCTTGCAGATGGCCTCACGGTTAATGGCCAGGGAGATACCCCTACGCAGGTCAGCGTTGTTGAACGGCTCGGCCGTGTTGTTGCAGGTCAGGTAGTAGGTGGAAGGCTCGGCGCCGAGCAGCATGCGCTCGCCGTCACCCATGGTGTAGCCGTCCTTGGACACGCCGCGATCCTTCTTGGCGGCATCGATCTGAGCGACGGGAACGTCGCAGACATCGAGGTTACCGGCCTGGAACTCCTTGTAAGCGGTCTCCATGTCCTTGATGACCTGGAAGTGGATGCCATCGATCTTGGCCTTGTCGCCATAGTAATCGTCGAACTTCTTGACGTTGATCTCCTGGCCATCCTCCCACTTGCCGTCCATCATGAACGGGCCGTTACCGACCGGGGCAAGATAGAAGCTCTTGACATCGGACTCGGCGCACTCGGGAACCGGGGCCAGAGCCGGATGAGAGGCGACGAAGGGGAAGTCAGCGTAAGCGGAAGACAGCTTGACGACGAGGGTCTCATCGTCGGGGCACGTAACACCGCTGAGCTCGGTAGCGTTACCGGCAAGCAGGTCGTCATAACCCTCGACCATGGAAAGGTGATAGGAGACCTCGGAAGGGCCGTACTCGGTAGCGATGGCCGACTTGGTGTTGACCAGACGCTCCCAACCGAGCTTGAAGGACTTGGAGGTAACGTCGTCACCGTTGTGGAACTTGGCCTTCTTGATCTTGAAGGTAAACTCGGTGGCGTCGTCATTGGACTCAAAGGACTCGCAAGCCAGCGGAACGATCTCGCCCTTCTCGGCGTCGTAAGAGGTCAGAGCGTCAAAGAGCTGGTACTCGACCTGAGTGCCCTGGTCCTCCTGGACGTTGTAGGGGTCGATGCAGACCGGGTTGTTGATGTAGAAGTTCAGCGTCGAACCGGACTCAGAACCGGAAGCGTCGCCACCCTTCTTGCCGCATGCGGCAAGAAAAGCCATGGAGCTCGCAGCAAGGGTACCGCCAACGAAGGCGCGACGACCCATAACGGGCTGGTGGAACATAGAATCAGCCATGCCATCCTCCTTATGAGATAGGACAAAG
>WGSQ01000119.1 GCA_014871605.1 Collinsella sp.
ACGGCAAGGTTGTCGCACAGCTCGATACGCCTTGCACCGGCATCGATAGCCGCCGGCACCCGCTCAAAGTTCTCGGCACAAAACTCGTACAGCATAGATAGACCCCCAAAGACAGCAGATGTTTTCCGACGGGCATTGTCACACACCCCCATGAAGTTGCGGTGGAATAGGGACTGTTTTGGCGTCTAGCGCCCCCATTTAGTCCCTATTTCACCGCAATTTAAAAGGGGGCGCTGACCGGGTTGGTCAGCGCCCCCTTTGTTGAATGGATTAACCGCCCAGATAGGCCTTGCGGACGTTATCGTCGTGCAGCAGCTCTTGACCGGTGCCGGTCATGGTGATCTTGCCAGTCTCGAGCACGTAACCGCGCGTGGCGATGGAAAGCGCCATCTGCGCGTTTTGCTCGACCAGAAGCACCGTGGTACCGGCCTTGTGCAGGTCCTCGACAATCTGGAAGATCTGTTCGATCAGAATCGGCGCCAGACCCATGGAAGGTTCGTCGAGCATAAGCAGTTTGGGGTTACTCATAAGGGCGCGGCCCATAACGAGCATCTGCTGCTCGCCGCCCGAAAGGGTGCCAGCGACCTGGCGACGGCGCTCCTTCAGGCGCGGGAACTGCTCGTAGACGCGCTCGAGGCCCGGAGCCACCGTAGACTTGGGCTGTGTATAGGCGCCCATCTCCAGGTTCTCCTCGACCGTCATTTGCAAAAAGGCGCGACGGCCCTCGGGCACCTGGGCCAGGCCCTTGCCCACCAGCTTGTCGGCGGGCGTATGGGTAATGTCCTCGCCCATAAACTTGATGGAGCCGGTCTTGGAACGCAGCAGGCCCGAGACGGTCTTGAGCGTCGTGGACTTGCCGGCGCCGTTGGCACCGATCAGAGCCACGATCTCGCCCTCGTTGACGTTAAAGGAGATGTCCTTGATGGCGTGGATGGCGCCGTACCAGACGTTGATGTTGTAGACGGAAAGCATCGGCTCTGCCATTTAGTTCTCCCCCTTATCCTGCTTGCCCAGATATGCCTCGATAACGGCGTCGTTGTTCTGGATCTCCTCGGCCGTGCCCTTGGCAATGACCTTGCCAAAGTTGAGCACGCAGATGCCCTCGCAGATGTTCATAACAAGCGACATATCATGCTCGATAAGCATGATGGCGATGCCGAAGGTGTCACGAATCTTGACGATGTTCTCCATAAGCTCCGCGGTCTCGGACGGGTTCATGCCGGCGGCAGGCTCATCGAGCAGCAGCAGCTTGGGGTTGGTGGCAAGCGCGCGGACGATCTCCAGACGACGCTGTGCGCCGTAAGGCAGCGATCCGGCCTGCTCATTTGCCAGGTGTTCCATATCAAAAATGGACAGCAGCTCCATGGCGCGCTCGTGGGCGGCCTTCTCGTGCTTCCAATACGTCGGCAGGCGCAGCACGCCCTCAAAGCCGGAGTAGCGCTCCTGGTTGTGCAGGCCGACCTTAACGTTGTCCTCCACCGTCATGGTGTTGAACAGGCGAATGTTCTGGAACGTACGGGCAATACCCATGCGGTTGACCTGGTAGACCGACTTGCCCGAGGTGTCCTCACCGTCGAGCAGGATGGTGCCGTGCGTGGGCTGGTACACCTTGGTGAGCAGGTTGAAGACCGTGGTCTTGCCGGCACCGTTGGGGCCGATGAGACCGGCGATCTCGGTCTTGCCGATAGTCAGGCTAAAGTCGTCGACCGCCTTAAGGCCACCGAACTCAATGCCCAGGTGGATGCACTCGAGTGCCGGGCGCTCGCCCAGGTCGCGGTCGGGAACGATGGCGCCAGAAGGATACGGGACCATCTTGCCCTTCTTGAACTCAAATTTACTGGGCATCGGCTGCCACCTCCTTCTTGGAAGCAAAGCGGTCCTTGACGCGACCGAAGAACGCCTTGAGCTGCGGGTTGTTGGTAAAGATCATGACCAGAATCAGCACGATGGCGTAGATGAGCATGCGGTAGTCCGAGAACTGACGGAGCAGCTCGGGAAGCACCGTGAGCAATGCCGCCGCGATGACGGAGCCGCGCATATTGCCCAGACCGCCCAGGACCACGAACACCAGGATGAGGATGGACGTGTTGAAGTCGAACTTGGTGGCGGAGAGCTGCGAGAAGTTACCGCCGAACAGGGCCCCGGCAGCACCGGCGAGGGCAGCGGAAACCACGAAGGCGATCATGCGGTACTGGGTGACGGAGATGCCCACGGACTCGGCAGCAATCTTGTTGTCGCGCACGGCCATGATGGCACGACCGGTACGGCTGCGAACCAGGTTGAGTACAATCACGAGCGCAACCATGACCAGGATGGCACCGGCGAGGAAGGTCGAGTACGTCGACACACCCGAGGCGCCCTGGGCGCCCTTGATGATGGCGGTGCCGTCTTCGAGCAGGTGCAGGTCGTCGATCGTAGAGTTGCCCGTGATGTTAAAGATCACATGCAGGCCGCGGGAGTCGACGCCCACGATAAGGCAAGTGACGATCTCTTTGATGATCTCGCCAAAGGCCAGCGTCACGATAGCCAGGTAATCGCCGCTCAGGCGAAGGACCGGGATACCGATCAAGAAGCCCAGGATGGCGGCAGCGAAGGCGCCGACCACGATGCTGATGATAAGGCGTACCGGATCGGAGGGAACGGCGCTCTCAAGGGCGACCGCGGTGACGATGCCCGTATAGGCACCGACGCTCATAAAGCCCGCATGGCCCAGCGACAGGTCGCCCGCGATGCCGACGACGAGGTTGAGGGAAATGGCCATGACGATGTAGGCCGTAATGGGAACCAGCTGGCCGGCGATCATGCGCGGGATCATATGGTTGGACTGCATAAAGAACACAATGGCGAAGGCCACGATGCACATGGCGTACGTGACAAAGTCGTGACGCGTCTGCTTGTCTTTAAGAAACTTCATAACGCTCACCTACACCTTCTCGGGGACGTACTTGCCCAAGAGGCCGGCAGGCTTGACGAGCAGGACGATGATCAAAACACCAAAGACGATGGAGTTGGCAAGGCTCGTGGAAATGTAAGCCTGCGCCATCGCCTCGATGATGCCAATGAGAATGCCGCCGACAAAGGCGCCGGGGATGGAGCCGATGCCGCCGAAGACGGCGGCGTCGAAGGCCTTGATGCCAGGCATGGCACCCGTCGTGGGCTGCAGGACCGGCGAGTAGGAGCACAGCAGCACGCCGGCGATGGCGGCAAGGGCAGAGCCGATGGCAAACGTCATCGAGATGGTGCGGTTGACGTTGATGCCCATCAGCTGAGCGGCAGCTTTGTCCTCGGACACGGCGCGCATGGCTTTGCCCATCTTGGTCTTACCTGTAAAGAACATCAGGCCGGCCATGATAACCAGGCAGGCGACGATGGTGACGAGCGAGACGGCGCTTACGTTGAACTTGGCCAAGAACTCCGGCACCTGGAAGGTGACGAGCGAAGTGAAGTTCTTGGGCGTGGCGCCCCACAGAAGCTGCGCGGCGTTCTGCAAGAAGTAAGACACGCCGATAGCCGTGATCAGAACGGCCAGCGGGCCTGCTTGGCGCAGCGGCTTATAGGCCAGACCCTCAATGAGAACACCGAGAACCGTGCAGACCACACAAGAGAGAACTACAGATGCCCAGCCCGGGAGGCCGAGATACGACGTGGCGCAGAACGAGACATAGGCACCGACCATGATGACGTCGCCGTGAGCGAAGTTCAGCATCTTGGCGATACCGTAGACCATGGTGTAGCCCAACGCGATGATGGCGTAGACGCTGCCCATGGACAGGCCGTTGACTAGGTATTGGATAAAGACCGTCATGTTCCACATCCCCCTTTCGAATAGGTTTCCAGTTGATGTATGAAACAGGGACGTTACATCGTCCCTAGATACCAAGCAAGCAGGGAAGGCCAAAACCTCCCCTGCTTGGGATCAAAACCGCTCTATGTAAGGCGGCTTATTAGGCCTGTACGTACTTGCCGTCGGTGATGACGTACGCCGTCGGGTCCTTCTGGACCTGGCCCTTGTCGTTCCAGGAGAGCTTGCCAGTCAGACCGTCAACAGTAATGTTGCGCATAGCCTCGGGAAGCTTCTCGGCAACCTCGGTGGGGTCGGCGTCGACGCCCAGGCCGGCCTCCTTGAGGGCCTCGACCACCGCATGCACGCCGTCGTAGGCGTCGGCGGCAAACTGGTCGGGGGTATCGCCGTACTTATCTTTGTAAGCGTTGACGAAGTCGGCGTTCTTCTCGTCGTCGGCGGAGAACGGGGTCATGAGCAGCAGACCCTCGGCAAGAGAGGTGTCGAAGCCCTCAACGCCCAGGATGCCGTCCATGCCGTCGCAGCCCATCATCTTGACGTCGTAGCCCATGTCCTTGGCGTTCTTGAGCAGGACGGACGCCGGCGTGTAGTAGATCGGCGCAAAGATCATGGTGGCGCCTGCCTGCTTGGCCTTGGTCAGCTGGTTGGTAAAGCTCGTGGCGGAGTCGTCCTTAAAGGTCTCCTCGTCGACAATCTCGAGCTTGGACTTAGCGGCCTGGGCCTTAAAGGAATCTGCGATGCCCGAAGAATAGGCGTCGCCGGAGTTATAGAACAGCACGAACTTCTCGTCCGCATATTTCTCTGCCAGGAACTTGGCAGCGTTGACACCCTGGTTGGGGTCGGTAAAGCAAACCTGGAAGACGCAATCCTTGCCCTTGGTAACGTCCTCGGAAGACGCGGACGGGGTGATCATGAACGTCTTGGGGTCGTTACCGCACTCTGCGGCAACGGCGACCGACGCACCCGTGGTGGTCGGACCGACGAGGGCCTGCATGCCCCAGTCGAGCAGGGTGTTGAAGGCGTTGACGGCCTTCTCGCCATCGGCCTGGTCGTCCTCGGCCTTGCTGGCAAGCGGCAGCTCCTTAGTCGAGAAATCCTTGCAGCCAAGCTCGACAGCCTGTGTAACGGACTTGCCGTAGGACGCGTTGGCGCCGGTCAGCGGGCCGATGGTGCCGATCTTAAACGAAGCGTCGCCCGACGCGGAACCGCTGTCGCCGCCGTTGGAGGAGCAGCCAGCTAGAATGGACATCGCCCCCAGACCTGCTGCGCTCGCGATAACGCTCCTGCGATTCATAACAGGGTTCAATGACTTACCGGTGAGGCTCGACATGCGGCTCTCCTCTCAAATCTCGTCGGGTTTCGGTTACCCGACAGGCCATCCTTCGCCGTGTTCGGCGTTCGCAAAATAGTAGACGCTTTAGTTGAGAAAAGTGGCGATTATTTCAACTTTTCTTTTGTTTTGCCCATTTATCCATA
>WGSQ01000012.1 GCA_014871605.1 Collinsella sp.
TCTGCCGGCACTTGGGGACACTCCTGTTTGCCAACAGTCCGGAAATCTATCCTTCATTCCAACCTGCCGTACCAAAAACAACAGACGTACGACCAATGCCAACGACCCTCACAATTTGATTAATCGTTAGCGTAGTCATTGGGGACGTTCTTAAACGACTAGTCGTTGGGGACAGTCTTATCGATGAAGGGCAACCAGCCACGACCTACATATCACGCCAACCGCTCGTGCCATTTGCGATCGTTGCCCGACCAAGGCCAACGGCTCTCACAATTTGATTGACCGTGAGACCCGCTTTTCGCATTTTGCAAAGAACGGGCCTGCGCTCGGTTGGAGTCATCGCCTTGATATCCGAAAGAGAGGCTGGAGCTGCAATCTGTTTTGCGATTTCGAGCACTTTGTCGTCGAGAACACGAGGATGAGGCTCGGCATCATAAGGCGCGCTCTCAAGCCGATCATCAAGATAATGCCGATATTCCAACGAACCGCCCACAAGGTCCAGCACTATACCTGGATCGCAAAACCCAAATCCGTCATAACCATACGCATATGCTCGATAGCTAGACCAGCGATATGTATCGACAGCGGAAACACCCGCCTTAACTGGGTTCATATGGATGTAATCAGCGAGCGCAATTGCCTGTATATCATTCTCAACTGGAATGTTCTTAAACCGATCCTGAAACAAATGACCAACACGGTCGGTTTTACGATTGAAATACTTAGCATATGAGGTAAGGATGCCACTCATGCATGATGAAATTCTCCCATGAGGGTCATCAACCATGAGATGAAAGTGATTCGACATGAGGCACCACGCCGTAACGCCAATGCCATTACCGACAAGCTTGCCCTCGAACAACGTGAGCATCCTATATCGATCTTCGTCGTCTTCAAAGATGCAGATGCCGCCATTACCACGTGCGATAATGTGGTTATAGCCCGTCAACGAAACGACTCGGCCCGTTCTTGGCATATCGCCCTCCCATCACAAACCCACCGGGCAACATCTGATAGGCGCGGACGATCCAATTTGCTGAGCCCGTTCTGACAGTTTACAAGGGCATGCAAGACAAACTGGATGAAAACCCGAAAATCATGTCGCAAAGAGTGTCCCCAACGACTAGTCATTTAAGAACGTCCCCAACGACTAGTCGTTTAAGAACGTCCCCAATGATTAGGCGGTGGCGCGGCCTAGCCAGTTGCCGCTGTGGTGGTAGATGGTGAACATCGTGGCCGTAATGAGCCAGGTTACGGGGTAGACCAGCAGTAGATGCTCGAGCGACGGATCGAAGGGCATGATCGCAAACACCCAGATCACCCTGAGCACGACGGTGCCAAAAATCGTGAGCAGCATGGGCTGCAAGCTAACACCGGCACCGCGAATGGAGCCCGACGCGTTTTCGATAATCGAGAAGATCGCGTAGAACGGCGCGATGAAATGAAGAATCGTCGTGGTGTACGACGATATCGAAGCATCGTCGACAAACAGACGCGACAACGGACCCGAAAACACCAGCAGCACGGCAGACAGACCACCAATGAGCATAAACGACAGCACGAGCGACGTGTGATATCCCTTGCGCATTCGCTCGTAATTGCGCGCGCCAAAGTTCTGCGCCGAGAACGTAGTGATCGACACGCCGAGCGCCTCGGTCACCATCCAGATAATGCCATCCAGGCGCCCAGATAGACCCCAAGCAGTCGTGACATCGGCGCCAAACGAATTAACCGACACCTGGATCAGCACGTTCGAGATCGAATAGGCAGCCGATTGAAAACCGAGTGGCAGACCACACGAGATCATACTCTTGCAAATACCGCGATCGATGCCGAGCTTAGACAGCGAAAGACGCCATGCACCCGGAGCGCGCATCATGCGCAACACGATCATCGTTGCATTGGAGCAAATGGTCAGAGACACTGCGATGCCGCAGCCCAACGCCTCCATATGCAACACAGCGACAAAGATGATATCCAGCACCACGTTAACCAGGCAGCCAGAGGCAATGATCACGGCGGGGCCGCGCGTGTCGCCCACGGCACGCAGCAGTGCGGTTCCCATATTAAGCAGCAGTGCCGCAACCATCGCGGCAAAATAACAGCGAGCATAGGCCACACCCTCGGCCAATAGTTCATGCGGCGTGTTCATAAGCACCAGCATGGGCTCAACGAACACTATGCCAAGAATCGAGAAAAGGATACCGCCCACCAGCGCGAGCGTCATGGCTGTATGGACCGAACGACTCAGTCGCTCATCATCGTGCTGGCCAAAATACTGACCGGTAATGACCGCGCAGCCGGCGCCAACGCCAACGCAAAAGCCAATGCAGAGCTCGGTGAGGACCATCGTGGCCTGAATGCCGCCCAGCGCGAGCTTGCCGCCAAACTGGCCAACGATATACGTACCGATAAGCGTGTAGGCCTGCTGAAAAAACGAACTAAAAAAGATGGGAACGCACAGCGACAGCAATTGCTGCCAAATGACACCTTGCGTTACATCGATCGCCGTAGATTTCTTAACCACACGCCCTCCCCACACGCATACGTCAAACAGCAAAACAGCAATTTAAAACCAAAGCCAAATCCAGCTTAGCACCGACTGGCGGCGACCGAAACACCCCGAATTAGAGCACAGTGCGGAATAACTGCCTAGTGATACAAACCCGGCTGGTAGTGATACTCATTGCTCACGTGCGGGCACAGTTGCCAAAAGGCGACGGCGCTCGCCGCGGCCACGTTAAGCGAATCGACCCCGTGCGCCATCGGAATGCGCACCGCGTGGTCACAGCCGGCAATGGTCTTGGCGCCCAAGCCGGCACCCTCGGTACCCATAAAGATTGCCAAGCGGTCAATCTCCTGCAGCACGGGATCGTCCAGCGATACGGAATCGTCCGTCAACGCCATAGCGGCACACGAAAAACCGGCATCGTGCAACGCGCTCAGACCATCATGCGGCCACACACGAGCCTCGCTGCCAATGCGCGTCCACGGCACCTGAAACACGGTGCCCATGCTCACGCGGGCCGAGCGACGGTACAGCGGGTCGCAGCACGTCGGGCTGACCAAAATACCGTCAACGTTCAATGCGGCAGCCGAGCGGAAAATCGCGCCAACATTGGTGTGATCAACAATACCCTCAAGCACGCACACGCGCACCGGACGATCCCCCGCCGCCTCGACGACGCCGCCCAAGAACTCATCAACCGGAATCTGACGCGGGCGACGGAACGCCGCCAGCGCGCCGCGCGTCACGTTAAAGCCCGTCAACTGCTCCATGAGCTCCATGGAGGCCACGAACACGGGAACCGGACCCGCTCCCTCGCGCACGACAAGCTGGTCAAACAGCGGCATCATCTGGTCGAGCCAGCGCTCGCCCAAAAGAAAGCTCACCGGCTCATATCCGGCGCGAACCGCACGCTCGATGACCTTGGCACTCTCAGCGATAAAAATGCCCTTCTGCGGCTCCAGCACGCAGCGAAGCTCACGCTCGGTCAGTCGCACGTAGGCATCGAGCCGCTCGTCCTCGAGCGAATCAATTCGCAGAACCTCAACGGCATCAGTCATAGCAGCCAGCCCGCACCCTTCTTTACAGCACATCTATACCAAACGAGGCGACGCTAAGCGCCGCCCCATGCATTCAATCAACCCGATGATACCGTTCACGCCAGACGATTTACGCCTCGATGCGACGATACGTCACGAACTCATAATCGACGCCCTCGTCACCCTCACCGGCGGCAATCGTCGAGACCCCGCTACGCTGCGCAATCTTCCACGCAGGATCGGCTTCCAAATCGGGAAAGTACGTATCCACGACATGGACGCAGTGGTCATGCGTGACCTCGGCCTCGACGCAATACGGCAAAAACTGCCGATAGACATCGCCGCCACCGATAACCCATGCAACGGGCTCGTCGGCAACCGCGGCGAGTGCCTCGTCGATGCTATGCACCACGTCGACGCCCTCGGGCGCAAAATCCTCGTCGCGCGTAAGCACGATATTGCGGCGGTTCTTGAGAGGACGCCCGCCGGGAAAACTCAGCAGCGTCTTGCGCCCCATAATAACCGGGCAACCTTTGGTGCACGCCACAAAATGGCGCATGTCGGCGCGATTGGACACCACCATATCGCCCTCGCACCCAATGCCCCAGTCGTCACACACGGCGACGATAGCAGATAGCTTACACGTCATGAGCACCACCTACACCGCAATGGGAATGTTCTTGACCTGCGGACCGTGCTCGTAGCCCTCGACGATGAGGTCGTCGGTCGTAAACGCATAGAAGTCATGCACGTCGGGATTCAGCGTTACCTTGGGCGCCGCAAACTGCGGGCGCTCGATAAGCTCACGAACGATATCGACATGACGGTCGTAAATGTGGGCATCGGCAATCACATGCAGCAGCTCACCGGGAATCATATCGACCGACTGTGCGACCATCATCAGCAAAATGGCGTACTGACAAACGTTCCAGTTGTTCGCGGCCAAAATGTCCTGGCTGCGCTGGTTGAGAATCATGTTGAGTGTGGGCTTATCGTCCTGCGGGCGCTGCGTGACGTTATAGGTCACGCTGTAGGCGCACGGATACAGGTGCATCTCGGACAGGTCGCTAAACACATAGGTGTTCGTCATAATGCGGCGGCTGTACGGCGTGTGCTTAAGATCGTACAGCACGCGGTCCATCTGGTCGAAATCGCCCTCGGCATAATGGCTCTTCTGGCCAATCTGATACCCGTAGGCCTTGCCGATGGAGCCGGTCTCGTCGGCCCACTCGTCCCAAATATGGCTGTTGAGGTCATGGACGTTATTGGACTTCTTTTGATAGATCCACAGAATCTCGTCCATCGCAGACTTAAGCGCCGTGCGGCGCAGGGTAAGCGCGGGGAACTCCTCGCGCAGGTCGTAGCGCGCCGTGACGCCAAAGTTTTTAATGGTATAGGCAGGGGTGCCATCCTCCCACACCGGACGGACCTTTTGGCCCTCGGTGGTGGTGCCATGGTCCAGAATATCGCGGCACATGGTTACAAACTGTTGATCAGCCTTGCTCATTGACCCTCCTGTCAGTCGCCTACAAGCGAGATTCATTGTAGCCCAGGCGCACGCAGCCCCACAGCCCAAACATAAGCCCTCATTTTCTGACATATGCCAGAAATTCATTGCGCAAATCCGCACGTTCGCTATTCTATTGTTGACATATGTCAGATAAGGAGTGCACATGGCAGGAAGACGCGAGAAACTGCGCCGCGTCGGGATCATCCCCGAATATCGCGGTTTTACCCCCGATGGCCTGGCGAGCGGCGATGCCATCGATATGACAGTCGACGAGCTCGAAGTGCTGCGCCTGTGCGACTTGGAAGGCCTTAACCAAGAGGCAGTCGCCCAGCACATGGGCATTGCCCGCGCCACGGTGGCGGCAATCTGCAGCTGCGCGCATCGCAAGGTGGCAAACGCGCTGGTCAATGGACGGGCGATCGTCATCGAAGGCGGCAACATCGCGTACTCCCCCATCACCACGACAACGGCCGCATGGCCAGCAAAGGAGGTCGACACCGTGAGGGTGGCAACGACGTACGACAACGGCAACATCTTTATGCACTTTGGCCGCAGCGAACAGTTCAAGATCTACGACATCCAGGATGGCAAGGTGCTCAACGAGCAGGTCGTGGGCACCGGCGGCACTGGTCACTGTGCATTGGCGGGTCTGCTTGCCAACAGTGGCGTTGACACGCTCATCTGCGGCGGTATCGGCGGCGGCGCCATCAACGCACTTACCCAGGCCGGCATCACGGTCTATGCAGGCGCCCAGGGCAGCTGCGACGCCTGCGTCGAGGCACTCATTGCCGGCACGCTCGCACAGACCGGCGAGGCCACGTGCGGCTGCCACGGCCATGACCACGAGCACACCCATGAGCACGGCGAATCCTGCGGTTGCCACGGCCATCACGAGAACGAGGGCCACGAGGGCTGTGGCTGCCACTAGCGGCAAATGCTCTGGCGCCAAGACGTGCCATTCGCGCAACAAACCACACAACGGCGAAGGCCGCCTGGAGTACCATCCAGGCGGCCTTCGCCATACACGACTCAACCAGTCGTTACTTCTTATTGCGCATCTGCGCTTCCATCTGGCGCAGCAGATCCATATCAGACTTGGGGCCGCCCGTTCCCAAGCCGCCCAGGCCGCCCAGCCCCATGGCATCCAGGCCGGGAATATTGGGCATGCGCATCTTCTTGCCCTTCTTACCCTTTTTGCCCTTCTTGCCACCAGCCTGTGCCTGATTGGCCATCGTGCGCATGCGGCCCATCATCTTATTCATCTCGCCCCACTGCTTCATAAGGCTATTGACCTCGGTGGGGGTCACGCCGGCGCCCTTGGCAATGCGGGCACGGCGCTGGCCGTTGATGATGGAGGGGCGAAGGCGCTCCTCCTTGGTCATCGACATGATGATAGCCTCGTTCTTATCGAAGATACCTTCGTCCAGGTTGCCACCCATCTGGTTAAGCGCACGCTGGCCACCGGGGAGCATGCCCAGAATGCCCTTCATGCCGCCCATCTTCTTGACGGCCTTCATCTGGTCGAGCATGTCGTTCATGGTGAAGCCCTCGCGAAGCATGCGCTCGGCGGCCTCGAGCTGCTCTGCGTCAGCCGCCTCTTGGGCCTTCTCGATGATGCCGACAACATCGCCCATGCCCAAGATTCGCTTGGCCATACGATCGGGATAGAACGGCTCCAGCGAATCGGGTTTCTCGCCCATGCTCACGAACTTGATAGGCTTGCCGGTCACCTGGCGCACGGAAAGCGCGCCGCCGCCACGGGCGTCGCCGTCGAGCTTGGAGATGATCACGCCGTCAAAGTCGGTGCGCTCAGCGAAGGTCGAGACGACGTTGACGATATCCTGGCCGGTCATGGCATCGACGACCATCAGCACCTGATCGGGCTTGACGGCCTTCTTGATGTCCACGGCCTCCTGCATCATCTGCTCATCGATCTGAAGACGTCCGGCGGTATCGACGATGACCACGTCGCGCAGGTGGTCGACGGCCTCCTGGATGGCGCCCTTGGCGATATCGACCGGGTGCGCACCGTCGCCGCGGAAGACCGGTACGCCGATCTCGCCACCGAGCGTGGCCAGCTGGTCGGCAGCAGCGGGACGGTAGACGTCGCACGCGGCGAGCAACGGCGAGCGACCCTGCTTCTTGAGCAGGTAGGCCAGCTTTACGGCAGCCGTGGTCTTACCGGAGCCCTGCAGACCCACAAGCATGATGACATTGGGAATACGGTTGCTAAAGACGAGCTTGCTCTCGGTGGAGCCGAGCATCTCGGTAAGCTCGTCGAGCACGATCTTGACGACGTTTTGCGCCGGAGAGAGCGACTCCATGACCTCTGCGGTCATGCAGCGCTCCTTGGTCTTGGCGACGAACTCCTTGACGACCTTAAAGTTAACGTCGGCCTCGAGCAGCGCCATGCGAATATCGCGCATGGCCGAAGTAATATCGGCCTCGGTCAGCTTGCCCTTGCCGCGCAGGCGGTCAAATGTGTCGTTGAGGCGATCGCTCAGGGAATCAAACACTAGTCACTCCTTAATTGGACTCGCCCACCAGGGCGCGGCAGAAATCTTTGGCATTGAACTCCTGCAGGTCATCGACCTGCTCGCCCACGCCGATGCGCAGGATCGGGAGCTTGAGCTTCTCGGCCACGGCCATGGCGATGCCGCCCTTAGCCGTGCCGTCGAGCTTAGTCATGATAATACCGTCCAGGCCCAGCGCCTCGTTAAACTCGAGCGCCTGGTTCAGACCGTTTTGGCCCGTCGCGGCGTCGATCACAAGCACGACCGAAACCGGCATGGGACCGGCGGCCATATTGGCGGCGCGCTTACGGGTCACATTGACCACCTTGGCAAGCTCGCGCATGAGCTCAGGGCTCGTGTGTAGACGGCCGGCGGTATCGATAAGCACCAGGTCGCTGCCGCGCTTGTCGGCCTCGTCGAGCACGTCGTAGCAAACACTTGCCGGGTCGGAGCCGCGGTCGCGCTTGATGACGGGGACGCCAGCGCGCTGGCCCCACACATCGAGCTGCTCGATAGCGGCAGCACGGAAGGTATCGGCCGAACCGATCACGACGTTCTTGCCGCGGGCGGCCATGGCGCTCGCGATCTTACCGACCGTCGTGGTCTTGCCGGCACCGTTAATGCCCACAAACAGCACGCAGCTCGGCGTATCGGAGAACGGATCGCGCTCGATGGGCACAAAGTGCTGCTCAAGCTGCTCGGCCAGGGCACGGCGAAGCTGTGGAGCGGTCTTGAGGTTCTTCTTGGCCGCGGCATCGCGCAGGTCATCGGAGACCTGAATGGCGATCTCGGCGCCCATGTCACCCATGACGAGGGTGTCCTCCAGGTCCTCCCAAAAATCCTCGTCGACCTCACCGCCAAAGTAGAAGACCTCGTTGAGGGCCTCGCGGCTTCGCTCAAGTCCGCGCGAGAGAGCATCGAAGAATCCCATTATGTATTCACGACCTTTCCGGTTTCGCGATCGAGTTTTTGCGAGACGACGCGACTGACGCCGTCGGCTTGCATCGAGACGCCATAGAGGACGTCAGCGTCCTCCATAGTACGGCGCTGATGCGAAATGACCAAGAGCTGCGTATCGGAACGCAACACATCGAGCGCGCCGATGAGCTTGGACAGGTTGGCGTCATCGAGCGCCGCCTCGACCTCGTCCAGCACATAGAACGGCACCGTGCGCGTGCGATACACGGCAAAGAGCAGGGCGAGCGCCGTCAGACTCTTCTCGCCGCCCGACATGAGCATCATCTTGGTGATGCGCTTGCCGCGCGGCTGCGCCACGACCTCGATACCCGTCTCGGCAGGATGCTCGGGATCGGTCATCTCCAGATGAGCCTGGCCGCCCGGGAAGAGCATAGCGAAGATCTCGCGGAAGTTCGCGTCGACCTTCTCAAACGTCACCAGGAAGGCCTTCCGCATCTTGCGGTCGATGGCCACCGTGATCTTGGTGAGCGCCTTGCGCGCGCTCTCCAGATCGGCCAGCTGCTCCTCGATGTAGTCGGCACGGCGCTTGAGCTGCTCGTACTCCTCCATGGCAACTTGGTTAACGGGACCAAGGTTGTTGATCTGGCGCACAAGCTGGTTGAGTTCGCGCTCGGCGGCATCGCGGTCCGTGGGCGCCGGAAGCATGAGCGCTTCCTCGAGCACCGTCGTGCCATCGGCGGTAATGGCCTTGATGGCAGCCTCGACCTGCACCTCGAGCTTGCCACGCACGACCTTGAACTCGTTTTGCGTGGCAGAGGCGGTATCGACTCGCTCCTTAGCGCGGGCAACCTCTGCCTTGGCATCCTCGATGGTCTTCTTGAGCGAAGCGGAGTCCGCCTCCTCCAGAGAGGCCTGGTCACGCAGGCGCGCTGCCCAATCCGACGCGCGTTCCAACAGGGCAGAATAGCGTTCGTGCATGGGATCGACGCGCAGGCGCAGCAGCTCGAGCGAGCGCGAGGCCTGGCGTGTTCCGCGGATACGACGGTCGATGCCCTCAAGACGATGCTCCAGGTCGGGCACGCGGCCCTTCAGCGAACGCAGGCGTTCACTCGTCTGGGCTAGGCGAACCTTGGCGTCGGCGAGCTTGCCGGCAGCCTCGGAATCGTCACGGCGAACGCGGTCGAGTTCGTCGTTGGCCTCGGCAATCTGCAAGCCCAGATCGATTGCCTGCGCGCGGGCCTCGTCACGCGAACGGGTGAGCTCATCAACCCGCGGGCGCGCAGCGCGAACGGCTTCGGCGGCCTGCTCGCGGCGCTTGGAGATGCGCACGCGCTCGACCTCGGCATTGTTGGCGCTTTGCTCCAAGCGGCCGATCTCGGAGAGCAGCGAGCGGCGCTCGCCCTCAAGACGGGCAATCTCACCGGCGGCATCGCCCTCAGCGGCACGCGCTTCCTCAACGGCCGCATTGGCCTCGACGACCTGATCCGACACATGCTCAAACACAGCGGCCAAATCGGGCTCAAGCCCCTCCAGCTCGCGAATGCGACGCTTACGCTCCAGAGCACCCGACGCCTCGCCGGCATCGAGGCCCACACGCACCAGGCCGCCGCAGGCGACGCGGGCGCCATCGGGGGTCACGTAAGTCACGCCGTCAACGACCGGCGCCGAAAGCGCGGCAGAAAGATCGTCCACTACGTAATAGCCGCCGAGCAGCGCCTCGACGACGGGTCCGTAGCCTGCGCGCACGGACAGACGATCAACCAGGCGGGTACCGGCAGCGCCCTCAGCTGCGGTAGAGCCGCTCACGCCGCGCGCCACCAGCAGTGCCTCGCCCGAGGCCTTCTTTTGGTCCAGAGCCGCACGACCGGCACGCTCAAGCGTGGCGGCGTCATCAAACAACAGGGCATCGATATCGCCGGCGAGCAATTGCTCAACCAGGCCCTCAAGCTCGCGCGGGGCCTCGAGCGCGTCGCCCAGACGACCCGAGACATCGTCGCCCAGCGCACCCACCAGACGGCTCACGAGCGGCGAGCTGTCGGCCATGCGGGCATCGAGTTTCTTTTGGCTGGCAAGCTCCGAGCGCACCTCGGACAGCTTGTTGCGCGCCTCACTCTCACGATTACGCAAGTCCTTCAGGGCTGCACGGGCGACCTCGGTGGCCTCACGCGCATCGGCCTGGGCCTGGCGCGCTTCCTCAAGAGCGGCTTCAAGCTCCTCGGCGCGGTCACGACGGCTCTCGAGCGAGGCCATGACCTCCTCGAGCTGCTCGTCAATCTGCTCCAGGCGCGAGGCATACATGTTGTCCTCGACCTCGGCATTGCTCAGCGAGTCCTTCACCTTGGCGAGCTCGAGCGCGGCGTTATCGGCCACGCGCTGCACATCACGTTGCTCACGCGTGAGCTGCGAAATCTGATTGTCGAGCGCCACGCGCCGCTCGTGGAGCACAGCGGCGGCAGGACCAGCGGCGTCGACGTCCTCCTGGGCCTGCATGTGCGCACCGGTCACTTCCTCAAGCTGCGCACGCGCGTCCTCGAGCTCCTCGACCACGCGACGTCGCTGATGCTCGGAGCTCGAAATCTGCCCGCGCATGTCAGACAGGCGCGACACCATGTTGTGGCCCTTTTCCTCGAGCAGGCGCATGTCGGAGTTAATGCGGCCGACCACATCTTGCATATGACGGCGCTGCTCGCCCAGGTCGCCCACAAACAGGCCCTTTTCCTCGAGCATGACCTGAAGCTTCTCGAGCTCGCGTTCCTTTTCGCCCAAGCGGTACTGCGCAAGCTCAAGCTCGGCAGCACCCTCCTTGGAGCGGCTCTCCAAGTCGTTCCACTGCGACTGCAGCGAACGAAGCTCGTCGACGGCCAGCATCTGCGTAAGCTCGTTCGCGCGCGAGGACAGCTCTTTGTACTTGCGCGCGCGATCGACCTGACGCTCCAGCGGTCGCAACTGACGGGCGATTTCCTTGTTGATATCGCGGGCACGGGTTAGGTGCTCATCCATCGATTTAATCTTTTTGAGCGCACGTTCCTTACGACGCTTGTGCTTGGAGATGCCGGCGGCCTCCTCGATGAGGGCACGGCGCTCCTCGGGGCGGCTCTGCAAAATGGCATCGAGCTTGCCCTGGCTGATGATGGAATGCGTATCCTTGCCCAGTCCCGAATCGTGCAGGATGTCCTGGATGTCCATCAGGCGGCACGGGCTCGAGTTGATGAGGTACTCGCTTTCGCCCGAGCGATACATGCGGCGAGTGATAGCCACCTCGTCAAAGTCGACAGGCAGCATATGGTCCGAATTATCGAGCACCAGCGTGACCTCGGCCACACCCACCGGCTTGCGCGCCGACGAGCCCGAGAAGATGACGTCCTCCATGGCCTGGCCGCGCAGCTGCTTGGCGCTCTGCTCGCCCAGGACCCACAGAATCGAGTCGGAGATGTTCGATTTTCCCGAGCCGTTGGGGCCGACGATGACGGTTAGGCCCGGCTCAAACGTCATATGGGCGCGGTCGGCAAACGACTTGAACCCTTTGAGCGTGAGGGACTTGAGATACACGGTTCCTCGCTTAAACAGGCTTCTTGTTGAGAATCACGCCGTTAGTGGTGTAACCCATGCGGTCGAGCGCCTCGAGCGCAGCGGCTCCCTCGGCCTCCTTCTTGGAGGAACCGGTGCCGCGGCCCTGGCGAATACCGTCGATGAGCACCACGGCGGTAAAGGTCGGTGCATGCGCCGGGCCTTCAGAGCCAACGAGCTTGTACGCCGGAGGCTCGTGGCCGTCGGCTTGCACGCACTCCTGCAAAAACGACTTGGGGTTCGCAGGATGCTCGGCACGCTCGGAGGCCAAATGGGGCTTAAGCGTACGGTGGATGAACTCCGCCGCCGCATCCCAGCCAGCATCCAGATACAGCGCACCCACGAGCGACTCATAGACGTTCTCGAGCGCCGAGTGCAGGCCGCGCGCGCCGGTACCGGTCTCGGAGGCACCAAAGATGATGATGTCGTCGATGCCCAGCTCATGGGATACCTCGGACAGCGTGGCACCCGAGACGAGCGACACCTTCAGGCGCGTAAGCTTGCCCTCGTCAAACTCCGGATAGGACTCAAAGAGCGAACGGGCGACGACGGCGCCCAAAATGGAATCGCCCAAGAACTCAAGGCGCTCATAGCTGGCAGAAACCGGCTGGCCCTCGACGGCCGAGGGATGCGTAAGCGCCGCGCGCAGCAGCACCTTGTCATTGAACTCGTGGCCAAGAATCTCCTGGGCGCGCGTAAGTCGTTCGGATAAAGCCAAGACCTAAGCCTCCCTGGCGTTTTCGATCGCGTCGACGGCGTCGGCGACAGAGTTGAGCGAGAGCAGGGTCTCGTCATCGATCTCGAGATTGAACTCGTCCTCGATAGCCGTAACCAGTTGCAGGCGCTCGAGCGAGTTGGCATCGAGGTCGTCAAAGGTGGTCTCCTCGCTAATTTCGGCAACATCGACGCCCAGAACGTCAGCAGCGACCTCGGCGATCTTGTCGAAGATTTCGGAGCGGTCCATAGCGCTTCCTCTCATAGTGCATGAATACCAAAAGAATGGTACCGCCCGGGCGGTACCAAGACACGGTTCTGATTCTACCCCACGGCGTGCACCGCGAAGCACATAACAGCGCTCTAACTCGCTCTTATAAAACGATACCATCCATAGAGTTGGCGACATTCTCGACCAGCCCGGCGCGCACGGCTTCGGCCGCCGCAAGCGTACCGTTTTTAACAGCCTCGACCGAGGTGGCACCATGGCCGATCAGGACCACGCCGCGCAGGCCCAAAAGAATCGCGCCGCCCTTGGCGTCGCCCGAAAGCTTGGCTTTGATCTCGCGCATCTGCTTTTTGATGAGCAGCGCGGCAATCTTGGTGCCGAGCGAAGACATAAAGGCACCCTTGAGCTCCTGCAGCAAAAACTTGGCTGCGCCTTCGGTGGCCTTAAGCGCGATGTTGCCCGACATGCCATCGGCAACGACGACATCGAAGTTACCTGAGGTGATGTCCGTTCCCTCGCAGTTACCAACAAAGCCGGGAACGGCGGCTTTCATGGCCGGGAAGCAGGCCTTAGTAAAGTTGGAGCCCTTCTCGTCCTCGGTGCCGTTAGCAAGCAGGCCCACGCGGGGATGCTCGATTCCCAGGACGACGCGGGCATAGGCGCTACCCATCTGGGCAAAGCGCACCATGTCATCGACCTCGACATCGGGGTTGGCGCCCATATCGCACAGCACCGTCAGACCGCCGGCGCGATTGGGCAGCGCATTGGTCAGACAGGGTCGCACCGGCTGCTTCTTACCTTCGGCCATATATCTAAACGGCGTCACATAGGCGGTGGCGGCAGCGGTCATGGCACCGGTCGAGCCGGCAGAGAAGAAGGCGTCCGCATTTCCCTTCTTGATGGCGCGGCACGACAGCACGATCGACGACTTACGCTTGGTCATCACGGCGCGAATGGGATCGTCATCCATGGCGATAACGTCAGGTGCCTCAAGGGCCTCAACACGTGCGTGGGAAGCAGCAAAGGGATTGACGATTTCGGCGGGACCAGCTGCCAAGACCTCGATATCGGGATCGGCGGCAAGCGCAGCCTCGATACCATCAAGAACAACCTGAGGTTTCTCGTCTCCGCCCACAACGTCTACACAAACGCGAACGTTACTCATATACATGCTCCTTAAACAAAAATGGCCGACTCATTGAGCCGGCCATTGTGGTTCCATTTGGAACGGCATCGCATCCAGAGTATACCGTTACTCGGTAACGATAACCTCGCGGTCCTTGTAGAAACCGCAGCTGGGGCACACGTGGTGCGGAAGCTTGACAGCGCCGCAACGGGGGCACGTGGACTGAGCCGCAGCCGAGATCTTCATGTTGGCGGAACGACGGGTGTGAGTGCGGATACGACCCTGCTTTTGTTTAGGTACGGGCATAGTGACCTTCCTTATGAACTATCCAGTGTGGCGATTACGCGCAAGTAGCGATACTACCACAGTTTTACTCATCAAGCTTGAAATTCTTCAATGCTGCAAATGGATTATCCGTGGCAGCGGCCCATTCTGCCTCTGCCTGGGCGGCGCAATCGCATTGCTCGACGTTGAGATTGCAACCGCAAGTGGGGCACAGACCGCGACAATCGGGCTTGCAAAGCACCACAAACGGCGTGTCCATAACGACCGCGTCATTGATGGGCTCGCCCAGATCGACGATGCGGTCCTCACCCAGGAGCTCGTAGCCATCCTCGTAGGTCTCGGGATCCTCGGGCTCCTCAAAGAGGTAGAACTCCTCGATCTCGCCAGCGATATCAAACGAGGCGGGCTCCAGGCAACGGTCGCACTCGCCGGTGGCGTGCGCGCGGACCATGCCCGTGAGCAAGACACCGGTACCGGCATTGGTAAAGACAACGTCGTAGTCAATGCCGTCCTGAAGCTGGTACTCCTTCTCGCCCACCGTGTAGGTGGCGACATCGACCTTACCGGTCAGCGGATACGAATCTCCAGGAAACTCGAGCTGCTCGGAAAGATCGACGGTAACGCTCGGGAACTCAGCCATTACCACTGACCATTCTGCTGGGCGGCACCCTCGTTGAGCTGCTGACGGCAACGGGTAACGGTGCCGGTCAGGCTCTTGAGGTTCTCCTCCAGGTGCGTAAAGACCTGCTCTGCGTAGTCCTCGGCAGCATAACGCGTCTCACGCTCGTACTGCTGGGCACGATCGCGGATGTCGTCGGCCTGCTGCTGCGCAAGGCGGACGATCTCCTGCTCACCGGCAATGGTGAGGGCCTGCTGCTGAGCGTCGGCGATGATGGAATCGGCCTGAGCGGCGGCGGAAGCCATAAGCTCCTCGCGCTCCTTAAGGATACGGCGGGACTTCTGCCACTCCTCGGGATAGCTCATGCGGATCTCGTCGAGGATGTTGAAGAACACGTCGGCGTCGATGACCTTGAACTGAGCGTTCTTGCCGAAAGGCGGCTTGGCTTCCTCGATCAGCCCTTCGAGCTCATCGACCAAGCTGACGATCCTATCGCCAGGAAAATTCTCGCCCGGCATCCGGTCTCCTTTCATAGGTAACATATCATCGTGCTAGTTTACCACATGCCACCAGGCAATAAGAAACGTCACGAAAAGCGATGTTTGAGCGCTTCGACCACGTTGGACGGGACAAACGTCGATACGTCACTGCCGAGCGAGGCGATCTGGCGAACGACCGAGCTCGAGATATAGCCGTACTGCGGCGCACTCATGACAAAGATGGACTCCAGCTCGCTATCCAGGCGATAGTTAAGGTCGGCCTGCTGCAGCTCATACTCAAAGTCGGTCATGGCGCGCAGACCCTTGACCACGGCCCCCGCCCCCTGCTCACGAGCGAAGTCGACCAAGAGGCCGGTAAAGGGCAGGACCTCGACGCCGTCGATATCACCGAGCGCCTCGCGGGCCAGCGCCACGCGCTCATCGAGCATAAACGTGGTGCCCACACCGTTTTTACCCTGCGACTCGGCCACGGCGACGATCACGCTGGGAAAGATGCGGCGGGCGCGGCGGATCACATCGATATGGCCAAACGTGATGGGATCGAAGGTGCCCGGGACGATCACGCGATTAATAGTGTCACTCATGGGCGTCCTCCGGGGATACTGCCTCGTCATTTTCGTTAGCATCAGTGCCGCCGTCCTTGCTATCGCCGACCCAACGGAGCAGGTCGACCGAGGTAATGCCGTAGCGCTTCTCACGTACAGTCTCAAAGCCTGCCGGATGCGCGCCCGCATCGGCGGCGGCATGCTCAAACAGGGCGTAAGCGCCAGACGCAAGCATACCCTGCTGAGCCAGGTCCTGCAGCAGCTCCTCGACCGGCTCGGCACCAAAAGCATAGGGCGGGTCGAGCAGGACCAGATCAAAGGGGCCGCCTGGTACACGACCGCGCGAGGCACTCACCAGCATGTCGCCCGTGACCACGCGCCAACGCGCACGGTCACGGCAGAGCGACTCGATATTCTTGCTAATGAGCCGCGCGGCGTTGCGATCGATCTCAAACGTCGTGAGCGAGCGGGCCCCACGAGAGAGCATCTCTAACCCTAAGGCGCCGGAGCCGCCAAAGGCGTCCAGCACGCGGACCTCGTCCAGATCGAAGTCGAATGCCGACATGACCATAGATGCGCACGCCTCACGCACGCGATCAGTCGTGGGGCGGGTGACATCGCGACCACGGGGCTCCTCGATCTTACGACCGCGCCATTCGCCGCCGATGATTCTCATCCTCCGCTGACCTCCTTAATAATATGTCGATATCGCATGGCGACCGCATCGCGCAGGGGGCGCGTCGCCACGGAGTCAAGGGTGCAAGCATACCGCAAGAGCTCGACCGCGTCCAAATGGGCCCACTCGATTAGTTCCTCGTCGGCATCCAGGTCGACAAAGCGCAGAGTCACACCGCCATGCTGGCGATAACCCAGGATTTCGCCCTCGTGACGCAGACGCAGGTCCATCTGGGCGAGCGTAAAGCCATCCGCGGTTTTTTCGAGCGATTGCAGGCGATCTTGTGCTGCGGACGCGCCGCCGTTGCCCTTGGAGTGCGTCATGACCAGGCACGTGCCCGACACACTGCCACGGCCCACGCGGCCGCGCAGCTGGTGCAGGGCAGCCAATCCAAAGCGCTCGCCGTTCTCGATGACCATGACGGTGGCGTTAGGCACATCGACGCCCACCTCGACCACCGTAGTCGAGACGAGCACGTCAATCTCGCCACGCTTGAAGGCATCGATAACCTGGTCCTTCTCCCCCGCCGGCATGCGGCCGTGAAGGCGCTCGACGGTAAGCCCCGGCAACGCAAGACGCAGGCGATCGAGCTCGGTCGCCGTATCGTGCAGCGGCACGGGTACGGTTACGCGGCCCTCATCGTCGCGGGCAATACCGGGCACGTCTTCCAGCTCATCGGCCGAGTCACTCGGCTCCACGAGTGGGCAAATCACGTAGGCCTGCTGACCCTTTTCATGCGCCTCGCGGATGACGCCATAGGCGAGGTCACGGCTCGACTCGGTGAGCACGCGTGTCGTCACGCCAGCGCCGGGGACAGGCCGATGACGGATGATACTCGTGTCCAGATCGCCGTAGACCGAAAGCGCCAGCGTACGCGGGATGGGCGTTGCCGTCATAACGAGCAGATCGGCACCGGGGCCCTTCGCGCGCAGGGCGTTGCGTTGGCCGACGCCAAACCGGTGCTGCTCATCGATGACCACGAGCGACAGATGCTTGAACGCAACGTTATCCGAAAGGACCGCGTGGGTTCCAAAGAGGACGTCGAGCTCGCCTGATTCCAGCTGTGCATGGATGCGCTCGCGCTCTGCGGCCGGCGTGGCACCCGTCAGAAGCGCCCAGGACATGCCGGCCTGCGAGAGCAGAGGGCCGGTCTTATCGGCATATTGGCGCGCCAGCACGCCCGTGGGCGCCATAACGCAGGCCTGCGTGCCGCTATCGGCAGCCACAGCTAGCGCGCAGGCGGCAACGGCGGTCTTACCGGTACCGACATCGCCCAGCAGCAGACGGTTCATCACGCGCCCGCCATCGCACATGTCATGCAGGATGTCTTGGAATGCGGCCTCCTGCTCGTCGCTCAGCGAAAACGGAAGGGCCTGTTTAAGCGCGCCCAGATGCTCGCCCGCGGTGTGGGCATAGGGCACCACATCGACCAGGCCACCGTCGTTGCGCAGACGCAGCGCCAGCTGCAGGTAGAGGCACTCCTCGTAGGCAAGACGCCGGCGTGCGATGTCGCGCTCAGCCATGCTCGAGGGAAAGTGGATCGAACGCAACGCGCGGGCATTGCTCATGAGCTTCCGCTTTGCGCGCAGCGGCGCGGGAATCGGATCGAACGGATTGCCGACGACCTCGAGCGCGCCGCTTACGATGCGGCGCATCCACGCCTGGCTCACGCCATCGCTCACGTAATGGACCGGCAGAATGGTGCCTGCGGCGCGCCTGTCCTCGAGCTTTTCAAAGTGGGGCGAGGCCATCTGTTTAAAGCCGTAGGCAAACTCGACCTTGCCCATCACGGCCAGGCGGTCGCCCTGCTTAAGCTGCTGGGCAATCCAGGGCTGGCGGAAAAAGGCGACCTGCAGCACGCCCGTCTCGTCAACAAGTGAGACCTCAGTCACCTGCATGCGCGGACGCGGCTGCTTTTGGACGATACGGTCGACCGTGGCGACGATGGTGCACACGGTACCGATGGGCGCCATCTCGATAGACCAAGAACGGGTAAAGTCGAGGTATCGATGAGGGATATGGAGAAGGAGGTCCCCCACCGTCCGAATTCCCAGACGGCGAAGGGCCTCCTCACGTTTACCCGAAACATATTTGAGTCGCGCGATATCCTCGTCGAGCGCATTGCTCTGGGCAAAGCGCTCCGAGACGCGCGGCACGGAGCACAGCTCGGACATGGGCAGTTGCCTACTCGATCGAGAAGATCACGGGATAGAGCGGCTGCTCGCCACGATGGCCGTCGATCTCCAGATCGGGCTGAGCCTCCTCGATGGCGTCGACGATCTCCTGGAAGGCCTCATCGGACAGCTCCTCGCCGGCCAGAATCGTCAGCGCGTCGCCCTCCTCTTCCTCCTGCATGCGGTTGATGCAGTCGAGCGTGACCTGTTTCACGTCGGAGCCGACCACGTCGATGGAGCCGGCGATGATACCCATGACGTCACCGGAGTGAATCGGCGAGCCATCAGATGCGCTGGAGTCGCGCACGGCGCGGGTGACCTCGCCATCGCGAACCTCGCTGATGGCGTCGACCATGGCGGCGACGGCGTCCTCGAGCTCGGAATCGGGCAGGACCGCGAACAGCGCGGAGAACGCCTGCGGAACGGTCTTGGTGGGAACAACGGCAACCTTCTTGTCCGTGCAGGCAGAAGCGGCAGCCTCGGCAGCCATGCGGATGTTGCCGTTATTGGGCAGGATGATGACCGAGGTCGCGTTGACCTGGTCCACCGCGCCCAGCAGGTCGGCGGTCGAGGGATTCATAGTCTGGCCACCGGAGACGACCACGTCGACGCCAAGGGACTTGAGGATGTCAGCCTCGCCGGAACCGGCGGCAACGGCGACAAAGCCCAGCGCCTTGGCGGGCTCGGCGGCCTTTTCCTGATCCTCGTGGATCTTGGCGGTACGGTCGTGGGCCTCCATCTCCATGTTGTGGATAAAGACCTCATAGATCTGACCGAGCTGCAGCATGTGCTCGAGCACCAGGTTGGGGGTGTTGGAGTGCACATGGATCTTGTAGTCGGGATAGGCGCCCACGAGCAGCTCACAGTCGCCCATGGAGCCTAGGAACTTAAGGCACTCGTCCTCGTCAAACGGGGCGTCGGCCTTAAAGAGGAACTCGTTGCAGTAGCGGAACTCCGAGCCCTCCCAGTCGTCGTTAGCCTCGATCTCAACACGGCCAAGAGCGGCATCGCGGGCAGAGCCGGCGGAGTCAAACGTGGCGGAGAAATCCTCGACAACGGTGCTGCGGCCGAGCGCAGCGGCAACAAAGTTCTCCAGGAAGATGGCAAAGCCAAAGGCGCCGGAGTCGACCACGCCGTTCTCCTTCAGAACGGGCAACAGGTCGGGTGTGCGGGCGACGGACTGGTACGCCTCAACGACGATGGCATCGAGCGCATCCTCAGCCGAGAACTTCTTCTTCTCGCACTCATCGGCCTTGGTCGAGACATCGCGCAGGACCGTGAGGATCGTGCCCTCGATGGGCTTGCGGACAGCCTGGAAGGCAACCTTGACGGCACGACGGAAGGCGAAGGCAATGTTGGCGGACGTAATAGGCTCGTCGGCAGAGACAAGGCCCTCGGCCACGCCGCGCAGAATCTGCGACGTGATAACGCCAGAGTTACCGCGGGCACCCATCAGGGAGCCGTGGGTGATGGCGCCGGCGATGGCCTCCATATCGGCATCGGCAGGAAGGGCGGAGAGCTCCTTGGTCACCGAGGCAAGCGTGAGCGACATGTTGGTACCGGTGTCGCCGTCGGGTACGGGGAAGACGTTGAGCTTGTTGATCTCCTCGGCCTTGTCGGAAACGGCAGCCGCAGCGATCGGAAAACAGGTGCGAATGGTCTTTGCAATCATGGGTATTTGAATCTCCGTTTTCGGATGCTAGTTCAGACGGCTCTTGAGCGCGTCGATATGGATGCCGATCTTAAGGCTGGCGGGATCGATCTGGGCGATCTCCTGCAGGGTGAAGGCAACGGAGCTCGAAAGATTGTGGCAGACGGACTTCATGTTGACGCCGTTCTCGAGCACGACGTGAAGATCGACCGTAAGGCCGTTCTCGTCGGCGGAGACAAGCACGCCCTTGCGGAGGCGCTGACCGGCAAGCAGGCGCACGCTCTCGGCGCCCTGGAGCTGCTCAGCCATACCGACAACGCCATAGCACGTCATCGCGGCATAACCGGCAATATCGGCAATAACGTCGTTCGAGACGCTCAGGCTGCCGTTAATGGTCTCAGACACAAGAATCTCCTTTTCTTGGTGCTCGCGGCACCATGTCGTGGGAGCAATCATTGCATTATTCTACAACGACCGCGCCATGTTGAGGTGGCGGGCCTCGGGATTACATCCTCGACACGAAATGTTGATACGGTAACGTTCGCGACCGGCGATCGCGGCATGAAAAAACCCGCCGCATATGCGACGGGTTTTGTAACCTGGCTCCCCGGGTAGGACTCGAACCTACAACAGCGCGGTTAACAGCCGCGTGCTCTACCATTGAGCTACCGAGGAAT
>WGSQ01000120.1 GCA_014871605.1 Collinsella sp.
CGGCGCGCAAATTCCTGGGCAAGCTGCGATACGTCTTCGCAGGCATTGGCCCAGGGGGCAAAGTCGGGAGTGTCCGAGATAATACCGCCCGCTTCCCAAACGGCCTGGTGCGAAAGATCCCAGGGATCGTGTGGCTCGGGCCGGCAGGGAAGGTACGGTGTCTGGTACATGGGGTTCAGTAAGAAGAACGCACCGCCCTCGCAACGGTTGGCAAACTCACGCAGCGCGCGTGTCGCCGGGCGCATCTTGTTTGTTTTGAACAGCAGAATCGTGCGGGCGAGCAGATACCAAGGAGAGTTCTCGAGTGCGTCTGCCCCGATCTCTTCCTCGAGCTGGTGGGCTAGGGCAAAAAAGCCGTCCTGATCTTCCAGACGAGCGAGGGCGAGCAACACGGTGCCTGCGGCTCGGGTGGGGTAGCCTTCCGCCTTAAGGACGCGGCGGGCGTAGTTGGCGGCAGCACGGTAGCGGGCGCTCGCCATGCACAGCTGCGAGATGGCCTCGAGCGTGTGGAGCCACCCGATAAGAGCCGGCTCGCTCACGGTAAGGTCTGCTGCGGTGACACCGTCGGCCAAAACATTATTGGCCCAGTAGTGCGGGGCTTCCATGTCGAACCCGGGCACGCTTTGCTGCAGGTAATCGGCCGTGGTCGCCTCGAGCTTCATCAGGTCGCCCAGGCAGGCGTCAACGGGCGTGTCCGCCAGGATGATGGCGAGCAGCTGGGCATCGAGGACATGCGCATCGACGCGGACGATCTTGAGCAGCTCATCGCGCATGTCGTCGAACAGACGATTGCGCGTCTGCTCGAACTCCTCGTCGCTGCCCATGTCCTCGATGCGATGGAGCTCGTCGAGCAGGTGGCGATGAACACCGGCGTAGGACAGCAGCGCCTGGGCATGCTCGGACTGCGCATACTTTTGGGGATTCGCGCTAATGTCGTTATGGACAAGCTCGCGTGCTGCATCGGTGAGCTCGGGGTGCGACGCCAGATAGGTGCGCTCCAGGTAGGCGGGGATGTAGACGCTCGGATCCATTAGAGGTCTCCTCCCCTAAACGGCAAACCCTGCTCGGCCGCCTGCAGGATGCGCTCATCGATTTGGGAACGCACGATATCGTTGGTGGCGACCCAGGCGGCAAAGCTGGCGTTGTCGGGGGCGCCCAGGCCCTCCTGCAGTACCGGCGTCGCCTCGGACAGCGCAAGGACGAGCTCGTCGGTGGAGCCTACGCCTACGTTGACGCGGGCATAGACGCCATCGGGAAACTCGGTTTGGAAGTAGAGTGCCTCGGCCGCGTGCGGGCACGAGCGTGCGAGGATGCGCAAATAGTGTTCGGCACCCTCGTAGTCCAGCTCGCGCCAGGCCGCGCTCATCAGTGCGATGAGCGTCCACGGGTCCAAGTCGCGCTCCGCATCTTTGGGGCGGCGGCGCAGCGGCGTGTTGGCAAGATAGGGCACGGAGTGAGCGGAGCGAAAGCGTTTGAGCTCCTCGGCGGGGTATTCGAGCTTTGCCATGGCGAGCATCGCGGTGTGGCGGACACCGGCGGGGTCGTTGGGCGCAAAGTCCAAGCTGCGATTTGCGGCTTCGAGCGACATGCGATAGCGGCCGCTAATGAGGGCGCGCGATGCCAAGGCGGCAAGCCAGCGCAGATAGGGGCGGCGCGTAAGGTCGCCTGCGGCCTCGCGCTCGTAGGGGTCCTGCGCCGAGGCGATCTTGAGCGCCAGATCGTGCTCCACCTCGTCGCACTTGGACACCAGATACTGCACGTATTCCTCGTTGGATTCGGCGGTGAGTGCGCACAGCATGCGCTGGGCATCCCAGTTGGCCGGATCGAGCGCGGCTGCCTCGCGGAGCATGTTCTCGGCTGCGGCTTCTTCTTGCTCTGCCTGGGCGTCGTCGGGGATAAAGGGGATGCGGTAGTCGACAGCCTCGACCACCTTGGCAATGAGGTGCCCGGCGCGGTCGCGGTCGTGCACGATGAGCGGTGCGGGGTTGCGGGTGAATTGTTCCATCAAACGCTCTACGGCGGCACCGTCGGTGAGCGGGATATTGTCGCGGCGCAAGGCCTCAAGAACGAGGCGATGGCAATCCTCTTGAATGGGATCGAATGCCATGGGGCCTCCTTTGCTGCGGTTAGGGTTCAAATGTCTCTATATAAGGTTCTAGTTTACCCGCATGTGGCACACCGGGGATGCCGCACTTGGACTTGCACCTTTGCACCACGAAGACGGATGTCGCACAAATGTCGGCATCTTGGACGACTGAGTGGTATCACGGTGCCGCAAACGGTCGATTTTTGGCGGCGAACGGGGTGCATTTTGGAGGGGCACAGTCCTGCCCGGGATATGTGGTCAACCTTGATAAAACGTTTGCCCAGCTTGGGAGTATGAATGCCCCACAAGGGTCTTCAGGGATAGAAAAAACGTTTCATCATTGTCGGCTTTAGGTGAATAACTGACCAACCAGAACGGTAAAATAGTGTTTGTCTGAGCGTTGAGACGTTTAGACATCGCGCATTGTCATCGCCGGCAACGCGCAAAACGGTCCTAACGGAGCCAATCGGGTGCTCCGTTATATACGCAAGTCTAAGAGGGGCTTGTTTAGGAGGCACAGTATGGGACGTTTTACCAATCCTCGCGATCTGTACTTTGGTGAGGGCGCTCGCCACGAGGTGAAGAACCTCAAGGGCAAGAAGGCCATCATCGTTTCTGGCGGCAGCTCTATGCGCCGCGGCGGGTTCCTGCAGGACGTTGAGGCCGACCTCAAAGAGGGCGGCTTCGAGGTCAAGCTGTTCGAGGGCGTCGAGTCCGATCCGTCCATCGAGACGGTCATGAAGGGCGCCGAGGCCATGCGCGAGTTCGAGCCCGACTGGATTATCGCCATCGGCGGCGGCTCGCCCATCGATGCCGCTAAGGCCATGTGGGTCTTCTACGAGTATCCCGAGGAGTCCTTCGATAACATCATCCAGCCGTTCAGCTTCCCCGAGCTGCGTCAGAAGGCTCATTTCTGCGCCATCTCCTCTACCTCCGGCACCGCTACCGAGGTCACCGCGTTCTCCGTCATTACCGACTACGCCAAGGGCATCAAGTACCCGCTGGCCGACTTCAACATCACCCCTGATGTCGCCATCGTCGACCCCGAGCTCACCTACACCATGCCCGCCAAGCTGTGCGCTCACACCGGCATGGATGCTCTGACCCACTGCATGGAGGCCTACGTTTCCACCTGCGCCTCTATGTTCACCGACGCCAACGCTCTGCACGGCATCCGCGAGATCGTCGAGTGGCTGCCCAAGTCCTATGCTGGCGACCATGAGGCCCGTCAGCACATGCATGAGGCTCAGTGCATCGCCGGTATCGCCTTCTCCTCGGGCCTGCTCGGCATCGTTCACTCCATGGCTCACAAGACCGGTGCTGCCTTCGAGAACGGCCACATCATCCACGGTGCCGCTAACGCCATGTACCTGGGCAAGGTCATCCAGTGGAACTCCAAGGACCCGCGTGCTGCTGAGCGTTACGCTTACGTGGCCAAGGAGATCCTGCACCTTCCCGGCGAGACCAACGAGGAGCTCATCGCTGCGCTCGTCCAGAAGATTCGCGACCTCAACGACCAGCTCAACATTCCGCAGTCCATCAAGGATTACGCGAATGGTGGCGTGAAGGTCGACGCCGAGAACCCGCAGATGGTCTCCGAGGAGGAGTTCCTCGCCAAGCTGCCCGAGATCGCCGCGAACGCCGAGCAGGACGCCTGCACGCCCGAGAACCCGCGTGAGACCAAGGCTGCCGACTTCGAGAAGATCCTCAAGGCCTGCTACTACGACACCGACATCGATTTCTAATCGACTCTTGTTATCGTAATGAGGGGCTCCGCACGTATCCGTACGGAGCCCCTTTCTTTTTAATTATTAGAGAATGGTGGGATAAAAATGGCTGCAATCTTCAATAGCCCCAGCAAGTACATTCAGGGCCCAGACGAGCTGGCCAAGCTCGGCTCTTATGTCGAGCCGCTTGGCGCTAAGGCCCTCGTCATCGTGACGCCTTCGGGCAAGAAGCGCGTCGGTGCCAAGATCGAGGGCGGTTTTGCCGAGGCTAAGGCCGAGCTGCTGTTTGAGGACTTTAACGGCGAGTGCTCCAAGGGCGAGGTCGATCGTCTGGTTGCGCTCGCCCGCGACAACGGTTGCGACATCATCGTCGGCGTCGGTGGCGGCAAGATCCTCGACACCGCGAAGGCCGTCGCCTATTACCTGGAGTCCCCGGTTATCATTTGCCCCACCATTGCTTCGACCGATGCTCCGTGTTCGGCGCTTTCGGTGCTCTATACCGATGACGGCCAGTTCGATAAATATCTCTTCCTTAAGGCAAACCCCAACATTGTCCTGATGGATACGACGGTTATCGCGGCGAGCCCGGTGCGCCTGACGGTTTCCGGTATGGGCGATGCGCTTGCAACCTACTTTGAGGCCCAGGCGACGCACGATGCCGACGGCAGCACTTGCGCTGGCGGCAAGGGCGGCATGGCCGGCCTGGCGCTCGCCAAGCTCTGCTACGAGACGCTTATGGCCGATGGCGTCAAGGCCAAGGTCGCGCTGGAGAAGGGTGCGCTCACGCCTGCCGTCGAGCATATCATCGAGGCCAATACGCTGCTTTCGGGCATTGGCTTTGAGAGCTCGGGCCTTGCTGCTGCTCATGCCATCCACAATGGCCTGACGATGCTGCCCGAGTGCCACGGCATGTATCACGGCGAGAAGGTCGCCTTTGGCACCATCGTCCAGCTGGTACTCGAGGATGCCCCGACTGAGAAACTCGAGGAAGTCTTGGGCTTCTGCATTGAGCTGGGCCTGCCGGTTACGATGAAGGAACTTGGCGTTGCCGAGGTTACGCGCGAGCAGGCCATGGTCGTTGCCGAGGCCGCTTGCGCGCCCGATGACACCATGTGCAACATGCCGTTTGAGGTGACGCCCGAGATGGTCGCAAACGCCATCCTGGGTGCCGACGCACTGGGCCACTACTATCTCATGGATGAGTAAATCAAGCTAAGGAAGGGGCAAAGCCAACAGATGGCTTTGCCCCTTTTTGCTATGGTGCAAAGGGGTCAGGGTACTTTGCACCCATCGTTGTTTGATGAAGGGTGGATTCTCGTATGGCGCTTCCTATGGTTTATGGCGGCCCCGGTCGGTATGTTCAGGGACCGGGGGAGCTTTCGCGCCAGGGCAGGTATTTGTCATGGTTGGGCTGCGCTGCCTATGTCTTGTTTGACCAG
>WGSQ01000121.1 GCA_014871605.1 Collinsella sp.
GTGCTCGTGCTCCAGCGCCCGTGAATGCCGAGCGACACCGCAAAGAGCACCAACGCAAACGGGATTAAGATGCCCAAGCCAACCGACCACAAAATGGTTAGCAGGTATTTCTCGAGGTAGAGCACGGCAAGCACGATACCAAGGTTGCCTGAAAGCTGCGCGAGCTGCTCGGCAACCGGCGTTCCCGTATCACCCGGCAGCGCGGTAATGCCCGCAGACAGCGCCACGCACGAGGTCGTGAGCGCCAAAACATTGCCCTTCTTTTGATCGATGACCTCGATGGTGGAGTCCCAAGTCTTGGTATCGGCAAAATGCGGGCGCGCGACAAAGCCCGACAGCAGCGCCAGTACCACGAGCGCAACGATAAAGCCAATCTGCAGCTTTTTGTTTGTGCACACGACATCGGACAGACTGGGCTGCAGCTCGGTTACCGTCGTGTGCTCGGTTATCTGGACAGGACGCCCATGAGCCATCTCATACGCGTCTCTTTTTTGTATTGACCCGTTATCCGGCATTTGGATACCTCCTCAGTCCGGCGTTTAATGCGAAAGGAAGTATACCCACCGAGCAAAAATCGAACGGGAGGACGAACGGAGCGCACCAAGACTGTCCCCAATGACTAGTCGTTTAAGAACGTCCCCAATGACTATCTCGGGATGAGTTGCGGGGAGGGGGACAGAAAAAGCCCTGCCGCGGGTAGCGGCAGGGCTTTTGGAAGGGGACTTGATTGTGCGGACTCGTTAGGCGAGCTTGGCCTCGAGCTCGGCGATGCGCTTGTAGGCATCGATGGTAAAGCGGGTCTGCTTCTCCAGGATCATAGTGGTCATGAGAGTGTCCTGAGCGTGAGCCATGATGAAGGTCATCTCCATCTCGCCGCCGCCGGCCGCCTGCGAATGCAGCTTGGTCTGCGTGGCGTGGGCACCGATGAGCGCATCGCTGGCATCCTTGTGCAGCTGCTCGGCCTTCTCAAAATCACCCTCGCGAGCAGCATCGAGCGCTGCAAGCAGATCGGTCTGGGCGTCACCTGCGTATGCGACAATCTCGAATCCAACCATCGAGATTTCTTCTTTGGTTGCCATGTTGCGTTCCTTTCACATATGAACCAATGGAGAGCATCGCGTCCGGGCATACGCGCTGCGTTCTGTATGGCAGAAACATTAACATTCAAACAAAAAAGAACAGCGCAAAACGTAATTTCGAGCTATGAACGGTCGATTTTCGCCCGTGAACGGTTTTTAAACCAATGCGAACAATATCGAACACAATTAGTGGCAACCCAAACAGGTCCACACCCTAGCGTACATCGCGCACCGTATCACCCTCTACGAGCATGCCGGGGATCAGCATGTGCTCCACGCCAGACGCAACCCCCTCGGCGCCGGCAATCTTGTCGACAGCCCACATGCCGACGCGCTTGTTGTCAAAGCGCACCGTGGTCAGGCGACGGTCGGGCACGATGTCGCCCAGGCTGTCATCAACACCCGCCACGCTCACGTCCTCGGGCACGCGCTTTCCGCGCGATTCGAGCCCGCGAATGCAGCCGTAGGCCATGGCGTCGTTGGAAGCATAAATGGCCGTACAGGTCGGATCGTCCGCCAGAGCCTGACCGGCGGCATATCCGCTCTGTGCCGTCCAATCGCCACGGACGAGTCGCGGCGGCTCAATACCATGCGCACGCAATGTCTCGCGCCAGCCCTCCTCGCGCTGCATGCCCGAAAGCGAGCGCTCGGGGCATGAGATAAAGTGCACGGTCTTGTGCCCCTGCTCCAACAAGTACTCGACCACCTGGCGCGAGCAATCGAACTGGTCGTTATCGACCGTTGAACAGAGCGGGTGCTCCAGCATGGTAACGAGCACCGTCTGCATGCCGGGCAGCGGCTCGAAGGTGCCAAAGTCCGCCGGCATGCGATTCATGATCACAACCATGCCATCCACCGGCAGCGCGCTCATGCGCGACGATGCACTCTCGAGGGTATACGGATGCCCGTCTACTTTAGTGAGGGTGATGGCATAGCCATGTTTGTCGGCCGCGGCGGCAAAGCCCTCCATACGGTCGAGGTTGCCGGTGCCGGTAATGTTGAACATGGCGACGCCGACGGTCTTAAACTTGCCGCGGCGCAGCGATCGACCGGCAAAATTGGGTCGATACCCCAGCTCGCGCATGGCGGCACGCACGCGCTCCTTGGTCTCGGGGCGCACGCTGGGCGAATCGTGCACGGTGCGCGAGACCGTCTGCTCCGAGACGCCCGCGAGACGCGCCACGTCCTTAACGGAAACCGATTTTTTAACAGCGGCCATAGGTCGATCTTTCTATGTCAACGATGCCATTGGCGGCACCCTACGCAGTCAAATGAACGCCTTCAAGTATATCCAACACCTCCCCCACAATACGTTTACCACCCAAAACCTACCGTTCACCGACAATCTTGCTTCCCCGAACGGCTTTTGTCGCCCAAATGTTAACGTTGCCATTGCGCAAACACAGAGCCACCGGGCAGCTCAAACGTTTTCGCGTAAGGAATCGATGGTTCGCAGGCACAGGAACCACTGGTTCGCGTCTTTTTTTGTGTCGCAAAATGGCAACGTCAACATTTTGGCAACCGAACGCCAAAAGCTACCATCGTTGCTAACCCACCGACTCTTAGGAGCATTGCATGGAGCAACTCATCGCCATCATCGAAAAGGGCCAGCCCTTTTTCAACGCAATCGCCCGCAACAAGTACCTCAAGGCGATCCGCGACGGCTTTATCTCCGTCATCCCCATCATCATCTTCTCGTCCATCTTCTGCCTGGTAGCCTCGGTCCCCAACATCTGGGGTTTCTATTGGCCCGATGACATCAACAACGCCCTGTGGAAGTGCTACAACTACTCCATGGGCATCCTGGCCATCGCCTGTGCCGCCACCACGGCCAAGCACTTCGCCGACGCCCAGAACCGCGACCTGCCCAAGAACAACCAGATCAACTTTATCTCGTGCATGTGCGCGGCCATCATCGGCTTCTTGCTCCTTTCGAGCGACACCATCGCCACGGACGCTGCCAGCGGCTTCAACACCACCTACCTTGGTTCCAAGGGCCTGCTGACCGCTTTCATCGCTGCGTTTGTGACCGGCATCATCTACAAGTTCTTCATTAAGCGCAACATCACCGTCAAGATGCCCGAGCAGGTCCCGCCCAACATCTCGCAGACCTTTAAGGACATCATCCCCTTCTCCGTCTGCATCACCGTCTTTTGGGTCTTTGACATCGTCTTCCGCGCTGCCTTTGGCTTCTGCTTTGCCCAGGGCGTCATCCAAGTGTTCCAGCCCCTGTTCACCGCTGCCGACGGCTACATCGGCCTCGCTGTGATCTACGGCGCTATGAGCCTGTTCTGGTTCGTGGGCGTCCACGGCCCCTCGATCGTCGAGCCCGCCATCGCCGCTGCTCTCGTTGCCAACATGACCGACAACCTGGCTGCGTTCCAGGCCGGCCAGCACGCTTCCGCTGTCCTGACCCAGGGTGCCCAGTACTTCGTCGTCTGCATGGGCGGCACCGGTGCCACGCTCGTCCTGGTCTTCATGTTCTGCTTCCTGGCCAAGTCTCAGGAGATGCGCGCCGTCGGTAAGGCAGCCATCGTCCCCGTGTGCTTTGCTGTCAACGAGCCGCTGCTGTTCGCCGCACCCATCGTGCTCAACCCCGTCTTCTTTGTCCCGTTTGTCTTTGCCCCGATCGCCAACATCTGGATCCTCAAGATCTTTATCGACTTCTTGGGCATGAACGGCTTTATGTATACCCTGCCTTGGACCGTTCCCGGCCCCATCGGCACCATCATGGGCTTGGGCTTCCAGCCGCTCGCCTTTGTGATGCTCGCCATCATCCTGATCGTCGACTTTGCCCTGTACTACCCGTTCTTCCGTGCCTATGACGCCCAGAAGTGCGCCGAGGAGGCCGAGATCTCCCAGGAGGAGCTCGCCGCCAAGAACGCCGAGAAGGCCGCCAAGCTCAACGATGCCTTCCAGGGCAAGGCCGATGCCAAGAGCGTTGCCGCCGGCGCTGCTGCCGAGGCCGTGAAGGCCGACGCTCCCGCCGCTGTCGCCACTGAGACAACGACCGCCAGCGACCTCAACGGAAAGCGCGTGCTCGTGCTCTGCCAGGGCGGCGGAACCTCGGGCCTGCTCGCCAACGCGCTGGCCAAGGCTGCCAAGGAGCGCGGCATTAACCTCGAAACCGCCGCCGAGGCCTATGGCAACCACGTCGACATGCTCCCCGACTTTGACCTGGTCGTCCTAGCCCCGCAGGCCGCAAGCTACCTGGCCGACCTGCAGAAGGACTGTGAGCGCGTGGGCAACAAGTGCGTCGCCTGCCGTGGCAAGCAGTACATCGAGCTCTCCCAGAACGGCGACAAGTCTCTCGCCTTCGTGAGTGAGCAACTTTCGAAGTAAGTAACGCCCAGGGCCAGCCGACCATCCAAGACCGGCTGGTCCTTCGATTTAGACGATTGGATCATCATGTCCGTTAATCCTGCTAGCGTCACCAACCCGCCCGCGCAGTTTCCCGAGGACTTTGTCTTTGGCGGCGCCACCGCTGCCTACCAGGTAGAGGGCGAGACCCGCACTCACGGTAAGGGCAAGGTTGCCTGGGACGACTTTCTGGAGGCCCAGGGGCGCTTCTCCCCCGATCCCGCCTCCGACTTCTACAACCAGTACCCCGTCGACCTGGAGCTGTGCGAGGAGTTCGGCATCAACGGCATTCGCCTCTCCATCGCCTGGAGCCGCATCTTCCCCAACGGCACCGGCGAAATCAACCCCGAGGGCGTCCAGTTCTACCACGATCTCTTCGCCGAGTGCCACAAGCACCACGTTGAGCCGTTCGTCACGCTGCATCACTTTGACACGCCGCTTCCCCTCTTTGAGAAGGGCGACTTCCTCAACCGCGAGACCATCGACGCCTTTGTGGACTTTGCCACCTTCTGCTTTAAGGAGTACGCCGACCAGGTGACCTACTGGTTCACCTTTAACGAGATCTGGGCCGACGCCTCCAACACCTACATCGAGGGCACCTTCCCCGGTGGCGTCAAGGCGCATCTGGCCGAGGCCTTCCAGTGCGAGCACAACATGATGCTCGCCCACGCCAAGGCCGTGCTGGCCTTCCACAACGGCGGCTTTAAGGGCAAAATCGGCGTCATCCAGTCGCTGGAGTTTAAGTACCCGCTCAACGAGAACGACCCCGCCGACATCAAAGCCGCCAACAACGAGCACGTGCTGCA
>WGSQ01000122.1 GCA_014871605.1 Collinsella sp.
CTTCATCGCCCTCGGATACGGCCATGCGATAGCGGCGGAGCATGCGGGTGAAGTCGAAGCCGTGGACCATCTCCTCGAGCGGGGCCAGTTGGGCATTGACGACCGACTCGTCGACGTCGGCGCACGAGGCGACCCAGCGATCCAAAATAAGGTTGAGCGCACCGCCCTTGGGGCGCGTCTTGGTCGATATATTGCGGATGAGCTCGCGGTAGGTGGCAAGGCCCTGTCCCTGACCGCCCTGCAGGCGGCGCTCGGGCGACAGGTCGGCATCAGCGACGACGAATCCTTCGCCCATGGCGTGCGTGCGGATGGTCTGGAGCAAAAAGCTCTTGCCGGCGCCGTAACGACCGACCAGAAAGCGGAAGCTCGCGCCACCGTCGGCGATGAGACTCAGATCGGTGAGCAGGGCGCGGATCTCGACCTCGCGCCCTACGGTGATGTAAGGAAGGCCGATGCGCGGGACGACGCCGCCCTTGAGCGAGTTGAGAATGACGGCAGCGACGCGCTTGGGCACGCGGGGTGCTGTGGATGCGGTATCACTCATGGTCTAGGTATCCTCTCACGTCTGCTTCGTAATCCTCGATGATCTGCGGTCCTGCCGCTCCAAACTCGATAACGGTGTCACCCACCAGGTCAAAGAGCGCCTCGTTGATGCTGTCGACGAGCATGTCCTCGCTCTGCTCCGATTGCACTACCGCCAATGTCGCTTGCGCTGCGTTTTGCTCGAGCAGCGCGCGAAGGAAGGCATCTGCGGCGGGCGCGAGTTCGGTTGCGGTGCCAGCGGGTGCAGTCGATACGACCGCTGGCGTCGGTGCGAGGAGCGGGGCCACGACGCCAAACTGTGCGGTGGAAATGGGTGGCTCGTCGGCTTTGTTGCGCTCCGTAGGCGCCGCGATCGGCTCGGCCATCACGTCGGTCGCAGGCTTGGCTTCCGGTTGCTCGGATTCCGCCGTATCGACCTCTGTGGGCACATCGTCCTCGCGCTCTTCGTCGATCAAAAGCGCTTCGCGCGTTTGCGCAGCGGCGCTCCGAATGTGCCCCAGCTGACTCAGATCGATATCGATCTTGACGGGCTGGTGTGCGGCATCCCATGAAAGCCATGCCACAATCTCGTCATCGATAATCTTGGCCAGATATTTGGGGACCTTTTCTTCCTTAAGGGGATGGGCGGGGTCCAGCGCCAGGCGCAGGCGTTGGTCGCAGACGCGCATCATTTCACCGAGCTTGCTGCTCTTTTGCCTACTACCGTGGATACGCATACATTCCCAAAAGCCGTTTTGGCAATGGTAGATATGGATGGGATCTAGGCGGTATTCGCAGTCCTCGTGGCGTTCGGGCGCAAAGAATACGGCCGAGGCAAACATGGTGTAGGGCATGGCCGTCTCCTCCCCAAATAAGCTCGCCACGATGCCGGTCTTTCGGTGCGTGTCATAGTAGCGCGCCATACGGACATACACGGCGCACGCCACGTGGCGCAGATCGCGGTGGTGGCTGCGGTCGAGCCGCGAGTTACTTAGGTTGTACGTGGAGAGGGCGTTGATGGCGGCCATGAGTCGCTCCTCGCGCACCTCATCGGGCGGAAGGGGGAGCGTGGGTTCGGAGGTTTTGCGACGCTTAGGGGTCTGGCCGGACGGTGCCGGTGCTGGTACAAGGTCTCGTGCCGCGCGCCGCAGCTCGATAAGGGCGTTATCGAACATGACGGTTTTAGAGTCACGAAGCAGCTTGGGGTCGAGCCCATGGAACACGGCGTAATCCTGCAGCCACACGCGTGCAAATCGGTCGAGGCCGGGCTCGAAGGCGCGATAGACATCCCAAAAAGCCTTGATCTTGTTAAAACCATCGAGTGGGTCATCTACGCCAATGCCGCAAATCAGCTCATAGAGATACAGAAAGGCAAAGGACGTAGACGTTTCCTCGACGGTTCCGCGGCGCACTTGGGCACGCCAGGTAAAGTAGCCGCGCAACTGCCGGTCGCTCATGGCGTTGTAGGTGGGAAAGTACGACTTAAAGGTGCCGTTGTAGGGACAGTCGTCCTCAAAGTCGGCCATCAGCAGGCCCTGGCGGTAAAAAAGCTCGGCTTCCGAAAGCCAGCGGCCCGCACCGCCCTTGGGGTCATCCTGCCAGCGCGATATCTCGCGCATCTTGCGGTACTGGTCGGGGAGGAAATTCTGCATCTGTCGGCCGGTTTTGAGAATCGGCTCGTCAGCATAGACTTCGCTTGAGAAGCGGGCGGACTGATGGGTCCGGGCCTCGGCCATAATGCGCTCGATGAGCATCTTGATGTCCTGGTCGGCCACCGCTCCTCCTCTCGAACGCAGCTACGGTGACCTCATATCATAGCACAGCATCAAACAGATGTTCGAGATACCGCTGCGTTGATAGATTTAGAACAGGAGGGCGTAGATGACGGCGATGACGACGGAGGGAAGCATATTGGCCGTGCGGAAGGTCTGAGGACGGATGAGGTTGACGCCGACGCAGAAGATGAGCATGGAGCCTACGAGCGAAAGGCTGTTGAGGGCTGCCGTAGTCATGATGGGGGAGAGTGCGCCGGCAAACAGCGTGATCGTCCCCTGGAACACGGCGACGGGCAGGGCCGAGAAGATGCAGCCGCGTCCGAGCGACGCCGTCATGGTGCAGACGATGATGCAGTCCAATGCGCCTTTCAAGGCAAGCGTTGACCAGTCACCGAGCAGACCGTCCTGGATCGATCCCACGATAGCCATGGCACCGATGCAGACGGTCAGCGATGTCGAGACAAAAGCGTTGGTGAACTCGTTATCGCCCTCGCTGCCGGTTTTGCGCTTGAGCCATTCGCCAAGGTTCTCGATGGCGGCCTCCAAGTTGATGGCCTCGCCGATGAGCGAACCGAGCGCAAATGAGACGATGAGCATGGTGGTACCGGTGGTCGCTAGCGCCTTTCCATCGATGATGAGCATCTTTTGCATGGTGCCGCCCAGGCCGATAAACAGGACGCACAGCCCCGATGCTTTCATGAGCGTGTCTTGGATGCGCGGTGTAATGAAGCGGCCGCCCGCTAATCCCAAAAGACCGCCCGCAACTAAAAGCACAACGTTGATGATTGTTCCCAAGCCCGGCATGAGCCCTCCTGTATTGATGCCAACGTGGCAATCGTAGCAGAACGAAATGCGAGGCACATCGCGACTCATCTAATACGTTATATAAGTGGTGTTAGGAATGATGTGCAGCATTTAAGCCTCAGGTGGTTGTCGGGACATAGGGATAGTATTCAAAGCGCAGTGTCATAAGCCGCTGTGGGGATTCAATAGCCGCGGCGATGATATTGGCATCGCGGGCACGATCAAACCCTTCGAGTTCGATCTGATACGAGACGTCTTGCATAATGTCCAGACGTCGCCAGGCTAGGAGTGTGTCGCCATCGAATTCCAGGGTCTTGCTTCCGTTTGCGGCAACGGCGTATAGACGCAGCTTGGCGGTGGTTGCAGGGTCGACAACCGTGACCTTTTTAATTTCGTTTCGAGTATTCTTGGCTCCCAACAAGGTGAGCAGTGTTGGGGCCACGACCTCGCCCGATGGCAAAAAGACGACTTCGATGGATTCGGGAAATGCGATGATAGCCGACTTGCGGACGGGCTGATTGGCGGCGGCAACTTCAATGTTCGCAGCGTCGATGACCTCTATGTGGTCGAGCGCGGCAAGCACGCAGCAGTTACCCTCATCAATTTCTTGAGGATCAGCAAGCCCCAGACTGTCCGCGAACTCGGGATCGTTTGGATCGGTAGCGGGCTCATTCGGTGCTTCGAAAGAAGCTGGGACGCTGTTTGTCGGCGACGGCGTGTCGCCCGCACCTGCTTCTTTATCCGTGCTCTCTTCTTGTATGGTTGCGTTGATGGGTTCGTCGTTTGAGGGGAGCGTCTTGGCGTCAAGCGCGGAGGGGAGAATTCCGATGGCTCCGGATCCGTTCCACTCCATTTCGAGAAGCGCCGGGTCGGCAAGAATGCGTTGCCTGCTTTGCGCGTGGGCATCGATTTCAATAGGGCCTGCCTCTATCCCTCGTGTAAGGCTGAGTGATCCGGCTGGCTTCTCGAAATGAGCGTCTGTGTCTTTGGCGCTGACGGCGTAGAACAGCAGGGACGCTTCTCCCGCCGCGATGGCATCGGTGCCGGCTTTGGTCAGCCGCAACGATGCCGTGAATGAGAGGGTGGGCTGCGTGTCGTCTGCATTCGCGGCGGCGCAGCCCAGACATATACCGCCTCCTTTCTCAAAAAACGTACCGTCGAAGGCGACCTTCGCTCCGTTCGCCGAGTCATCGATCGAAGCGATGTCGATGCGCAGCTCTAAATTGCATGGATCGCCATCTGCATCGAGCACAACCGAGCGCCACGTGCAGACGGCGCACCCCGCCTGGGAGCCGTTTGCCTTGTTCGAACGATTGATATCCACGACTATCGAGCCGTCCGTATTACGACGAAGGCATCCCGAGGTCGAGATTGCGGCCTGTGCGATCGAAAAACGCTTGCAAGCAATGGCGCTCGACGGATTTGGTGCGGAGCTTAGGGCTGCTGGTAAGGAGTCTGCCATGACGGGAGTCGCCCAAGCGGCGACAGGCGTTCCGGTTGCGAGCGCGCCGCAGAGTGCGACGACGGGCAAAAGGTTCTTCGATGCCATGGGGTCTCCTTAGCTAATTTAGTGCGGCCTGTCCGTGTTTTGTTTCTGGCTGCGTTTGATGTGCAGCCCGAGGCCGGCGGTCCCCGCGCCTGCTGCTGTGGCGCCTGCTGCCAAGAGCCATCGTCTGTCGCCTGTCTGCGCCAACGGTTCCTCGCGGTCGCCGCGGTCGAGCTCCGAGAGGTCGACCGTCACTTGCGTGGCGGCCTGCGCCTGTTCTTGCTGGGCAAAGGCCATGGCTGGCCCAAACGCTAGGATGCTGACGGCGGCGGCCAGGGCGACGGCCTTATGCCGTGTGCGCACCGGGCTCGACCGTCCAGGTGATCGTTGCAACCTGATCGCCTTCGCCGGTTACGCGCAAGATGTCGCGCGTGACGCGGGCGACGTTTCCGCTTGTCTTGAGCTTAATTTTGTCCGTGCCGCCGGCAATGCCCTGGTAGCCCATGTCGAAGGCTGCGTTCTTGGAAAGATCGAGGCCCGTCCCCTGCATTGCGGCGCTGGCGTTCTGGAGTGCGCCGTCGGGGCCGACCTTAAAGTCGATGGAGTTCTGCGCTGTTCCGGCCTTGGCGTCGGCAGCAATGGTCCAGGTG
>WGSQ01000123.1 GCA_014871605.1 Collinsella sp.
TCCCCGGTGGTTGGGGTGGGCGTGTTTGGTTGGTGCCTGTTGATGGTCTGGGTATCGGGGAGGGCGGGCTCCGTTATAATCGCCTAGAACATTAAATGGAAACGGGACGGGAGCCATACATGCGCCAGGGTTTCGACAACGCGAAATATATCGAGCTGCAGGCCGCTCATATTAAGGAGCGCATCTCGCAGTTTGGCGGCAAACTCTATTTGGAGTTTGGCGGCAAGCTGTTTGACGACTATCACGCGAGTCGCGTGCTGCCGGGTTTTGAACCGGACAGCAAGTTCCGCATGCTCAAGAGCATTGCCGACGATGTCGAGGTTATCATCGCGATCAACGCGAACCACATCGAGAAAAACAAGGCTCGTGGTGACCTCGGCATTACCTATGACGAGGATGTGCTGCGCCTGGTTGACCTGTTCCGCGGCAACGGCTTTGCTGTCGCGGCTGTGGTCATCACCCAGTACGCCGGCCAGCCCGCTGCCGATGTGTTCCGCAACCGCCTGAACGCGCTCGGTATTCCCGCCAAGCTGCACTATCCCATCGAGGGGTATCCGCACGATGTCGATCTGATCGTGTCCGACGATGGCTACGGCAAGAACGAGTTTGTCGAGACCACCCGACCGCTCGTCGTGGTCACTGCCCCCGGTCCTGGCTCGGGCAAGCTTGCCACCTGCCTGTCTCAGCTCTATCACGAGCACAAGCATGGCACGGCCGCCGGCTATGCCAAGTTCGAGACCTTCCCTGTCTGGAATCTTCCTCTGACGCATCCGGTCAATATTGCCTACGAGGCCGCCACGGCTGACCTCGACGACGCCAATATCATCGATTCGTTCCACCTTGAGGCCTACAACAAGACCACGGTCAACTACAACCGCGACGTCGAGGCCTTCCCGGTGGTCCGTGCCCTGATGGAAAAGATCCTGGGCAAGAGTCCCTACCAGAGTCCTACGGACATGGGCGTCAATATGGTCGGCTTTGCCATCACCGATGACGATGCCTGCCGCGACGCTTCCAAGATGGAGATCGTCCGCCGCTACTTTACCGCGGTCGAAAATGTGCGCCGTACCGGCGTGGGCGATGAGCAAGTCGACCGTCTCAAGATTATTATGAAGAAAGCCGGCATCGATAAGAACTACTCACCGGCGCGCTCGGCGGCCCTCACCAGGGAGCAGCTGACGGGTGGTCCCGTGGGTGCCATGGTCATGCCCGATGGCTCCGTGGTGACCGGTAAGACCTCCACGCGCCTGGGCGCCGCAAGTTCGCTCATTATGAACGCCCTCAAGCATGTCTCGGGCGTCGACCTTGAGCTCGAGGTCATTAGCGATGAGGCGATCGAGCCCATCAGCAAGCTCAAGACGCATTTCCTGGGCAGCAAAAACCCGCGCCTCCACACCGACGAGACGCTTATGGCGCTGTCGATCACCTCGGCCACGAGTGAGACGGCCGCTCGCGTCCTTTCGGGCCTGGAGCAGCTGCGCGGCTGCGATGCCTTCTTTAGCGTGATTATCTCGCCGACGGACGAGACGGTACTGCGCAAACTAGGTATCAACGTGTGCTGCGAGCCCAAGTTTGAGCGCCGCGGTTTCTTCCATCGCTAAGTTTGAAGCACCGCGGTAATTGCATTGCATTTTGGCCGTATCGGGTTAGCGCCCGGTACGGCTTTTTGATCAATAAAGCGCCTATTTCGGCGAAAAATAGCTGTTTACCTGCCTAGAAACAATTTGAGCGGTATACAATAACCGTAACTGTTTCATCCTTAGCGGGATGCCGCATGATGGATATTACCTGCCATCGTGAGGTGTGTCGGTCGCGCACGGCGCGTTAGATGCTCGTGCTCGGTTTGAGGAGGCTGCTATGGCGGGCAAGGGTCGTGCGAGTGTCAACGATATGAAGCGTGTCGAGGTGCTGGTGTTGATGGAGATCGACCAGCAAACCAAAGACAATGGCGGGCCGTATAGTTTCTCGCGCAAAACGCTTGCCGAGCGCGTGGGGGTTTCGCCGTATCGTGCCCGCGCCGCAATCGATCGCTTGGATTCCGAAGGCATGATTGATGTCGTCTCGCGTTATAGCGACGACGGCGGTCAGCTTGCAAATGGCATTTGCCTCACCGAACGTGGCGAGTGGTATCTTGAGGGCGTCCGTACCGGCATGCTCGTTCAAGAAATGCTTGAGGACGAGGTTGCTGATCGATAGCAGCATGTAACCCTTGCCATAGCGACGCCGCCTGGGAAACCGGGCGGCGTTTTGTTTCAAGATTGAGAAATGCAATCGCACGCAAGAAAAATTGCGAACGGTCCGCGGCGCGAGTATTACAATGAAGACCCGTAAGATGTGGATAAACAACTTCTACGGGAAGCGCAGGTAACTCAATATGACCAAGCATGTGTTCGTAACCGGTGGCGTGGTTTCGTCCCTGGGCAAGGGTATTACCGCGGCCTCGCTGGGCCGTCTGCTCAAGTCGCGTGGCTACAAAGTAACGATGCAGAAGGCCGACCCGTATCTGAACGTCGACCCCGGTACCATGAGCCCCTTCCAGCATGGTGAGGTCTTCGTTACCGAGGATGGTTACGAGTCCGACCTGGACCTGGGCCATTACGAGCGCTTTATTGATGAGAACCTGACCCGCGATTCCAACTTTACGACCGGCGCCATCTATAAGAGCTTGATCGCCCGCGAGCGTCGCGGCGACTTTTTGGGCGGTACCGTGCAGGTGATTCCTCACGTCACCAATGCCATTAAGGACAAGTTCCGCCGCATCGAGGAGCAGACCGGCTCCGATGTAGTCATCACCGAGCTGGGCGGCACGATCGGCGACATCGAGTCCCAACCGTTTGTCGAGGCCATCCGTCAGTACCGCAAGGAGGCCGGCCCCGAGAACGTCTGCTACATCCACGTGTCGCTCGTTCCCTATATCGCCGCCGCCCACGAGGTCAAGACCAAGCCCACGCAGCATTCCGTCAAGGAGCTCCGCAGCTTTGGTATCCAGCCCGATATTATCGTGCTGCGCTCCGACCACCATATCGATGACGCTATCCGCGGAAAGATCGCAAGCTTCTGCGACGTCGACACCGATTGCGTCTTTACCAACGAGGACTGCGCGAGCATTTACGATGTTCCGCAGCTGCTTGCCGAGCAGGACTTTGACCTGCGCATTTGCGAGCGCCTGGGTCTGGACCCGCGTGAGCGCGACATGAGCGAGTGGAACGAGTTCCTGCGCAAACAGAATCACGCCAACCATCACGCCGACAAGGTGAAGATCGCCGTCGTGGGCAAGTACACGCAGCTGCCCGATGCGTATCTGTCGGTTATCGAGGCCCTGCACCATGCGGGCGTCTTCTACGATCGCCATGTGGACGTCCAGCTGGTCGACGGCGAGAGCCTCGACGAGCAGAATGTCTCCGAGGTTCTGGGCGACGCCTCGGGCATCCTGGTCCCCGGCGGCTTTGGCAAGCGCGCCCTGGAGGGCAAGATCCTCGCGGCCGAGTTTGCCCGTGAGCACAAGATTCCGTATCTGGGCATTTGCCTGGGTATGCAGGTGGCCGTGTGCGAATTTGCGCGCAACGTCGTCGGCCTTGCCGGCGCCAGCTCCTCCGAGTTCGATCCGGATGGCCCGTATAGTGTCATCGATCTGATGAGCTCGCAGGAGGACGTGACCGAGAAGGGCGGCACCATGCGCCTGGGCGCCTATCCGTGCAAGCTCGCCGCCGATACCCTCGCTCGCGAGGCATATGGCGAGGAGCTCGTCTACGAGCGTCACCGTCATCGCTTTGAGTTCAACAACGCCTTCCGCGACCAGCTTGAGGACGCCGGTTTGGTTATCTCGGGCCTGTCGCCCGACGAGCGCCTGGTCGAGATGGTCGAGCTGCCGCGCGACGTGCATCCGTGGTATGTGGCAACCCAGGCTCATCCCGAGTTCAAGAGCCGCCCGACCAACCCGCAGCCGCTGTTCCGCGAGTTCGTGCGCGCTTCGATCGGCCAGCACGAGGGTGTCGACCGTCTGCAGGTGACGCCCATGAACCTTGCTACGGACTAAGGGTGCCGTCGAATAAGGAACATACCGAAGCTACTCCCTCGTCGCTCGCCGTGGCGGCGGGGGAGTATCTCGATTACCTCGCGGTCGAGCGGGGTTTGGCGCGCAACACGATTGCGGCCTATCGTCGTGACCTGACGACGTACTGCGCCTATCTGGAGCGGGCGGGTATTGTGTCTTTTGAAGAGGTGACTCGTCAGGTCGTGGAGGGCTTTGTCGCCGACCGTCGCGATGGGGGCTATTCCGATGCCTCGGTGGAGCGTGCGCTTGCGGCCGTGAAGGGCCTGCATGCCTTTTTGGTGCGCGATGGGGCTGTGGCCCAAAATCCAACGACGGCGTTGCGCCTGCCTAAAAAGGCTGAGCGTTTGCCGGAGTATCTATCGGTGGAGGATGTCTCGGCGCTGCTCGATCAAGACTTCCCCGAGGGCGAGATGGGCTTGCGCGACCATGCCATCTTGGAAGTGCTCTACGGATGCGGTTTGCGTGTGAGCGAGTTGGTGGGGCTCGATGTGGGCGATATCCATATCGACGATGGTTTTGTGCTCGTTCGCGGTAAGGGCTCAAAGGAACGCCTGTCTCCGCTGGTGGGAAGCGCGGCGCGAGCTCTGACGCTCTATGTACCTGAGGGGCGTTCTCGCTTGGCGGCCCATGCGCGCGGAACCGAGACCTCGGCGGTCTTTTTAAATAAGAACGGCCGCCGTCTGTCGCGCCAGGGCATCCATGCCATCTGTGAGCGCTACGGGCGCCAGGTGGGGCTGGTGGGACTCCATCCCCACACGCTGCGTCACTCCTTTGCCACCCATATGCTTGCGGGCGGCGCAGACCTCCGTGTGCTACAGGAGATCTTGGGACATGCCGATATATCGACCACGCAGGTCTACACGCATGTCGATCGTACGCAACTGACCGAGGTCTATCTGGCAGCGCACCCGCTGGCGCATCGTTAACATATCGCTGGCCTGCATATTTATAGGTATTTGGGGACGGGCCCCAGATTGCCGAGACGCACTTTTGCGCGCATGGGCAATCTGGGGCCCGTCCCATTTTTCGCCAGACACCGACGCGGTGGTGGGCCGTGTGTACCGTGGGTGGGGGAGTTTGGGGGCGATGTGAACGGCATGTAAGGGGACGCAAAAATCGCCTCAAGGTCAACTTGAAGGTTGAGGTTGAAAGGCGGGGT
>WGSQ01000124.1 GCA_014871605.1 Collinsella sp.
CAGACGAGCGTGTCGACGTTGCCGGGTCTCCCCTCGCCTGCCGTTGGCGGGTGTTGCGGGGCTGTTCGCCGCATTGCCGCCGCACTGGGAGTGCGCAGACCGTAGGATAGTCCTATTGGCAGCCTGTCAACTTGTCTGGGAGGCACCGTGGCAGAAACGTTTGATATCGCAATTGTGGGCGCGGGCATCACCGGGTGCGCCATCGCGCGGCAGCTCGTGCGGTTTGACCTGTCCATTTGCGTGGTCGAGGCGGCTAACGATATTGCGCTGGGCGCGTCGAAGGCCAACGGCGGCCTGGTGCACGCAGGCTACGATCCGACACCGGGCACGGTTAAGGCGCAGGTCAACGCCCGTGGCTGCGAGCTGTATGGCACGTGGGCTCAGGAGCTGGGCTTTCTGTTCTGCCGCACCGGGTCGATGGTGTTGGGCTTTAACGACGAGGACCGAGCGCATCTGGAGCAGCTGCGCCAGAATGGCCTGGCGAACGGCGTTCCCGAGCTGGCGATTATAGGCCCCGAGCGCATCCACGAGCTGGAGCCACGCGCGAGTGCCCAGGCCACGTGCGCGCTATGGTGCCCTTCGACCGGTTACGTTGACCCATTTGAAGTTGCCATCGCTGCGCTGGAAAACGCGGTTGCCAACGGCGTGGCATTTATGCGGTCTGCGCCAGTGGAGGACATTGATGTTGCCGGCTCGGATGACAAAGCCGCCCGCTTTACGCTGGCGACGCCCGCCGGAGACGTGCGCTGCCGCTATCTGATCAACGCCGCGGGCAACGGCGCCGCCGACATCTCGCATATGGCGGGCGCCGAGGAGTTTCAGATGGTCTGGCGTCAGGGCAACATCGTGGTGCTGGATAAGGAGCCGCGCACGCTCATGCCGCTCTACCCCGTGCCGACGCCGGTGTCGAAGGGCGTTATCGTGACGGGCACCGTGCACGGCAACACCGTGATCACCGCGACGGCCGCCGTGCGCGAACCGGGCGACACGCAGACCTATGCGAGCGATGTGAACGCGCCGCTGAGCGGCGCGCGCAAGCTGGTGCCCGATCTGGATACGCGCCGCGTGGTGCGCGCATTTGCCGGCGGGCGTCCGGTCATTCAGGAAACGAACGACTTCTTTATTGGACAGTCGGCCGTGGTGCCGGGGCTGTTCCAGGCGGCGGGCATTCAGTCGCCGGGCGTGGCGAGCACGCCGGCCATTGCCGACCGCATGGAGCAGGTGCTGCGCGACGCCGGCGTGGCCCTGCGTGAACGTGCCGATTGGAACCCGATCCGCCACGCGCCGGATGACTTTGACCGCGCGCCGCTCGCACGCAAGGAAGAGCTCATTGAGTCCAATCCCGCGTGGGGGCAGATCGTCTGCCGCTGCGAGACGGTTCCCGAGGCCGAGATTGTGGCCGCGATTCGGCGCCGCCCGAGCGCAGTTTCGGTCGAGGGCGTCAAGCGCCGCTGCCGCGCCGGCATGGGTCGGTGCCAGAGTGGCTTTTGCCAGAGCCGCGTGGTTGCGATTCTTGCCCGAGAGCTGGACTGTGACCCCAGCGAGGTATTACTGGAGGACGCCGGCTCCTGGCTGGTCGAGGGTCCTTTGAAGGGGGTGCGCTAGGATGGCGACGATCGATGTGCGCAACGGACGCGCGGAGGCCGGAACCGCAGAGGTCGGAGCTGCAGCGCCCGTACAAACGCAAGCCTTCGACGTGGTCGCTATCGGCGGCGGACCTGCCGGCATGGCTGCCGCGCTGGCCGCGCATAAGGCCGGATCGCGCGTGGCCATCGTGGAGCGCGAGCAGCACCTGGGCGGCATCCTGCGCCAGTGCATCCACCCCGGCTTTGGGCTGTCACACTTTAAGAAGGAGCTCACCGGCCCCGAGTATGCGCAGCGCTTTATCGACCAGGTGCGCGCAACCGACATTGCGCTGTTCCTGAACAGCATGGTAATTGGGATTGATTCAGGCGAGCCTACGGAAGACACCGCAGTCCATACCGTCACGCTCATGAGCCGTACCGGCATGCTTCAGCTCACCGGGCGTGCGGTCGTCCTTGCTATGGGATGCCGCGAGCGCACCCGCAGCGAGATCAAGATCCCCGGCAGCCGTCCCGCCGGCGTGTTTACGGCGGGCCTGGCGCAGCGATACATCAATATCGAAAACCTCAAGCCCGGCTCGCGTGCCGTCATTTTGGGCTCGGGTGACATCGGGCTTATCATGGCGCGCCGCTGCACGCTTGAGGGAATATCAGTCGAGGGCGTGTACGAGCTCATGCCGTACGCCAACGGTCTGCGCCGCAACGTCAAGAACTGCCTGGACGACTTTGGAATTCCGCTACACCTGTCCACCACCGTCACACGCGTGATCGGCCACGACCGCGTGGAGGCCGTCGAGGTAAGCCAGGTCGACGAGCACCTGGTGCCCATTGCCGGGACGGAGCGCATCGTTCCGTGCGACACGCTGCTGCTATCGGTAGGATTGATTCCCGAGAACGAGCTTTCGGTTGCCGCAGGCGTGGAGCTTGACCCGCGCACGCGCGGGGCCGTAGTGGACCAGAGTCTGCAGACGGGCGTGCCGGGCATCTTTGCCTGTGGCAACGTGCTGCACGTGCACGACCTGGCCGACAACGTGACGACCGAGTCCGTGCGTGCCGGCGCGGCCGCGGCGGCGTGGGCGTTGAGCGGCGACGCCGGGGCGAGCGCTGCGAGAACGGGCTGCGAGCTCACGGTCTCCCCTGCCGGCATCGCGGGCTACGCGCTGCCGGGACGCATTACGACTGTGACACTCACCAGACTCAACTTCCGTGTGCGCCGACCGGTCGATGCCGCCCGCGTGAGGATCTTGGCCGACGGCGAGGAACTGTTCGCCGGCAAGGTCCGTGCGTTTAAGCCGAGCGTAATGGAGAATTTCCCGCTACCGGCAAAGGTGATTCAACGTGCACTCGACCTGGGTGCCAGCGAGATTGTCCTGTCCGTTGACCCCATCGAGGAGGCATAAACTATGACCTATAACGTGATCGAAACGCTACAGTTCAACTGCACCACCTGCCCATCCGAGTGCCTTCTGACCGTAGAGGTAGAGCGTGACGCAGACGGCGTCGTGGCAGAAGTGCGCTCCGCGACCGGCAACAGATGCCCGCGTGGTGATAAGTTCGCACATCAGGAGCTCACCTGTCCCATGCGCGTACTCACCACCACCGTGGCCGTATCCGGAGGCGACGAGGCGTTGCTGCCCGTGCGCACGGCTGAGGCCATCCCGCTCGAACTCCACGTCCAGGCGATGGACCTCATCCGCGGCCTAGTCGTCAACGCCCCCATCCGCATGGGCGACGTCGTGCTAGAGAACCTCCTAGACACCAACATCAACCTAATCGCCAGCATGGATATCGACCGAGCCCAAGTAGCTAATTAGGGACGGGGCTCTTTTAGCTGCCCCGCCATCCACCCCGTCCCTCCTCAATTGCGGTGAAATAGTTCCTGATTTCCGCCAAAACCCCGGCAAACAGGAACTATTCCACCGCAACTTGCCTTGGGATCGGTATTTAGCCTGTGCCTACTTTGATGCCATTTCAAACCTATGCCGGATTACGGGGCTGATACGGAGACCCCCATCCATACCGGCAATTTTCGATTTTTGATAAGCCGTCTACCTGCGGGTTTAATTTCGCGATTTTTCCCATGGTCAAGCAATACAGGTCCAGCCCCGTAATCCGCCATACTTTTGAAAGCAGCTAATTCGGAACGGGCCTCTTATGACTACTTTTGCCCGAACGTTCGCTCAAATGATTTTCCTGGGACGGGGATTGAATGATCATTTGGCGCCGAATGATCATTCAATCCCCGTCCCAGGAAAATCATTCCGCAAGTTTTACGCAGCTAAAATAGCCCCGTCCCAAATTGACTACCCTGGCATTGGGGATACCATGGTGGCACCCTAGCGAAAGGATGTTTCATGGCACATGTCGATGACCAGCGTGTGGCGCGCGTGCTCGATGCGCTCGAGGCTCAACACCCTGGCGCACAGCTGCTCGTAAACGACCCGTGGTCGATCTACTATCTGACCGGCTTTTATGCCGATATGTTCGAGCGTTTTTGTGGCGTGCTGCTCGCGCGCGACAGCGAGCCCGTGATCTTGGTCAACGCCCTGCATCAGCTGCCCGAGTACGACAATGCCCGCGTCGCCTATCACACCGATACCGACGTCGTGACCGACGCCATCGCACGTGAGATCGACCCAGACAAGCCGCTTGGTATCGACACCGTCATGCGTTCCGGCTTTTTGATGCCCCTCATGGAGCGCCATGCCGCCAGCGAGTTTTTCCTGGGCGACTTTGCCGTCACCGACGCACGCACCTACAAGGATGCCACCGAGCAGAAGCTCATGCGCGCGTCCTCGGCCGCTAACGACGCTGTGATGGCCGATGTTATCAAGCTCGTCCACGAGGGCGTGACGGAGCGCGAAATTGCCGACCAGATGCTCAGCCTGTATCGCAAGCACGGCTGCGAGGGCTTTAGCTTTCCGCCCATCGTGAGCTTTGGCGCCAACGCCGGCGACCCGCACCACGAGCCCGACGACACGGTACTCAAGCGTGGCGACGTGGTGCTGTTCGACATTGGCGGACGCCATCGTAACTACTGCTCGGACATGACGCGCACGTTCTTTTGGGGCGAGCCGGACGAGGAGACCGCGCGTATCTACGATATCGTACGCCGCGCCAACGAGGCCGCCGAGGCGCTCATCGCACCGGGCGTGCGCATGTGCGATCTGGACCGCGCCGCGCGCGATGTGATTGAGGACGCTGGCTACGGAAAGTACTTTACGCATCGCCTGGGTCACTCGATCGGACTGCAGGACCACGAGCCGGGCGACGTCTCGCTGGTCAACGAGCAGGTCGTAGAGCCGGGCATGACGTTCTCCATCGAACCGGGCATCTACCTCCCCGACCGCACCGGCGTCCGCATCGAGGACCTGGCCCTGGTGACCGAGAACGGCGTCGAGATTCTCAACGCCTACCCCCACGATCCGGTCCGCCTAGACTAGCCAATGTGACAAAGGGACAGTCCCTTTGACACATCCCCTTAACGCAGTGCCACAAAAACGGGCCATCTACTACGCTTAACCCGCATAGGTCGACCATACCCGCGTTTTCGCAAAATCCGCAAGCTGTCTACCTGCACTGATAATTGTTCTCGGGGGAAGCGGGCACTGCGGGGC
>WGSQ01000125.1 GCA_014871605.1 Collinsella sp.
GCGTGGCTTGTCTTGGGTGTATCGCCGAACATATATAAGTTGAAGGCCACGTTATGTGGCCTTCTTTGTTTGCGGAAAGTGTGTCCCGGAATTCTTGTCTGGAATGGGATGCAGTTTCCGCTTGGGACCCGATTGGGAAAGTGTGTCCCACTATTCAGCTGGATTCCGGGATGTATTTTCCGGTTGAGGCTCGTTGGGAAAGTGCGTCCCGGTCTGGGCGCTCAAACTGGGATGGATTTTCCGGATGAGGGCTTGACGGAAAATGTGTCCCGTTCCGGGCGCTAATTGTGGGATGCAGTTTCCGCTTGCGGAGTCTCCACTCAACAGAAAACCCGGGTGGCCTGTTTTTTGGCTACCCGGGTTTTTGGGTTGTCGATATGTTCGACTGGCTACTAGTGGGTCTTGCGGCGCTTGATCAGCATGATGAGGGCTATCACTACGAGCGTTGCTCCCGCTGCTGCTGCGGTGGCGACTAGGGCGAATGTTTGGTCGCCGGTGTTTGCGAGGTTCTTCGCTGTGGTCGTAGTCTTGACCTTGGTGTCGGTCTTAGCTCCGTTGTCGGACTTGGGCTTGTCCGGGTTCGTCGGGGTCTCAGGAGCCTCGGGGTCCTTTGAGCCTTCGGAATCGGTTGGGCCGGCGGTGTTTACCAGCGTATGGTCCAGGAACTTCTTGGCGCCCGCACTTGCCTGTGAGAACAGGCGGCGCGTGCGGATCGGGGTGGCGTTCACCGTTGTGAGCGCCGTCTCCTCGGCCTCGATATTCACGAGCGTCGTGCCGGTGTCGAGGCCCACGTCGTTGTATCCCACGTGGCAGTAATACTGCGCACCGTCATCGTCTGCGGTCAGGTCAATCTCGAGCTTTGAGGCCGTTCCAGCCGCGAGGTTGCCATCGGCACCCACGAGCTTAAACTCTGTCTCGCCGCGGCCCTTGCGGTACCACATATAGGTCGGTGCCAGCCCTGTTTCGCTATCGTCGGCACCGAGTTGCTTCACATGGCCAATCGCCGAGAGCGTCAGGTGGCTTCCCGCCGTGCGCTCAACCGAAGAGTCGTATCCAAGATCCGACCCCTCCGCAGCATCCGCTGCAGGTCCGCTCACGGTCATCGTCATGCCATCGGGCATGGTCTTGACCGTGATGATTGCCGAGCGAATACCTGTTTCGGTCGTGGATCCATTCTTAGCGGCGGCGATGGCGAATCGATACTCCGTATTGGGCTGCAGCCCATCCCACTTGAGCGAGGTCTGCGTGTTGTCGGCAATCTTCCAGCTATTGACGACCGCATCCGCCGCATTGCTCTGCAGCATGCCCACGCCGTAGCTAAAGCCACTCTTGTTTGCGAGCACATCGTCCCAGCTAAACGTAACGCTGGTCGAATCGACGGCGTTTGCCGTAAAGCCCGTCACGGCCGGCGCGTCGGGCATCTCGACGTCCTTAACGTCATAGCCCACGATCCAGAACTGGTCGGTGTCCTTGGTGCCGAGCTTGTCGCCCGAGTCTGCCTCGAACTTGTCGACATCCACCGCGTTGACGCCCAGACGCCACACAAAACCGTACTTGCCCTGCGCGGCCTCGGGCAGGTTGTCGACGGTGCCGCCGTATTCGGTCGATTCACTCGAGGAGTTACCCGTAGTAAAGCCGGCGTTGGCACCAAAGCACAGGCCGCCAAACAACTCGTGCTTTGCGAGCTTCGCGCCCATGACAACGCTGCCGTTCAGCGTCAAGCCGAGCTCGAGCTCCTGCTCCTTGCCCTCCTCGACTTCGATGGTCTGCTCAATGCTCGCCCCCGACTGCGCGGCGGCGCCGTTAAACCCATCGTGCGTGTAGGCGCGCGTTACGCCAGGCTTGCCCAGGCCAAAGGAATCCCCAACGGGAGTCTCGCCGTTGAGCGTCGTTTGATAGGTTCCGGGTTCTCCCGACCGGTTGGTCAAAAAGTAGCTGAGCGGCGTCATATTGTGCTGTTTGGCAATGCGGTCATAGGCCTCGACATTAACGACCGAGGTCTGCGCGCCGAGCGACACGGGCGCCGCCATCACGCCCTTGCCACCAGTTTCCTCATTTTCGATCTCATACTCGTAATAGACCATCGGAATCGTGTAGAGCACGGCCTTGTCACCCTCGCCGGCATGCGACTCATAGCTTACGCTTGCGCTGACCGTGCGCTCGCTCCGGTAGTCATAGCATCCCTCGGCGGCAAAATCGACTGAAGCATTCATCGCGACCAGGGGCGGACCGGTCTGCACCTCGACGGCAACGCCCAACTCGGCGCCAATGGTATAGCCTTGGGATGTCCCCGTGCCCTTTTCCTCTCCGTATGACGTGCCGCCCAACACCAGATAGCCGTATGCCTGCTCCAGATCCTCAACATAGGGCGCATCCTGCAGCACGGCAAGCACGCGCGGGTTGGTATAGACCTTGTAGCGGTCCTTGTACGTGATCTTGACGCTGTCGTTGTCGACATCGGGCAGCGCGAGCGAGATAAATGTGCCGTAGGTAGTGCCGCGACGGTTGCTCTCGCTAATCACCTGCTCCTCGCCGCGGCGCACCTTTCCGTTCTCGTCGAGCGAAAAATGCGAGGCGGTCATCCAATAGTAGTCATCGTTCTTGCGCAGGTCCTCGTCGCGGTGCTTGCCCACCGCGGCGATAAAGCTCTCGTTATAGCGGTCCGAACCCGAGACGCTGCCCGCCTTGACGTCGCTGATCCACACCTGCTCTATACCCTTGTGGTCATGCTTGTTGCTGCTGTTGTATTGCTGACCGCTCATGCTCATGGTTCCGACCATGGACCCCAAGCCCTGAGCCCCGCTCTGTGCCGTGTTGCAGGCAAAGTCGCGGAACACATCGCCGCCCACGAGCACCTCGTCGACCGCCAGCTGCTCGGACAGGCCGTCAAGGTTGGCAGTGGCAAGGGCAATAGGCGCCAAGGTGCACGGATAGCGCTTATCCTGAGCGCTATCCTTCCATGCGCTGTTGGGCACATGCATCAGCCCATAGGAGGCGAGGAGCCCGTCTCTGTATTCCTTGCAATCGGAAAGCTTGAACTCGCCAGACTCCGAGTCAAAATACGCGTAGCGGTACAGCGCGCCGTACAGCCCCTTGCTGCCGTCAGAAGCGCCGTAATCAAAAGCGCTGCGTTGCCAGTCATAGCCCGCAAGAATAAGGCCCGTGACGGTTTCACCCGTCTTCTTTCCTTCTTCATCGTAGGCGGCAAACGTGCCGAACGTCGCATTCGCAGCGACCATGGTCTTGCCGTTCGCGGAGAGGGAGATTGCGCCCGCGTCGCCCAGAGCATCGACATGGACGAGCGCACCCTTGGATGCATCCCACGAAAACAGCTCGCAATGCGTCGACTTATCAATATTCTTCTTGCCGTAGGGTGCCGAGACCACGATGGCGAGGTCATCGCAAAAATCGCGATCGAGGTCGCCGGCCGCTAGCGAAACGACAGGAGCTGACTGAAGCTGCGTCCAGGAGTCGTTCCCGCCCTTGTTGTGCGTGGTGTAGTCCGCGGCGTTACCGGCATCGATCTTGACGACGCTTTGCTTCCAGTTGCCGCCCTCCAAGTCATACATGTCGACTACAGCCTTGCGCACGCCGTTCTCGTCGACATAGCAGCCCGCGTAGACAAAAAGCTCGTCGACGCCGTCGCCATCGACATCGCCCGCCTCGACATCAAAGACGGCGTCGTGCTCTTGCAGGTAACCGGCATCCAGGTACTTAAAACGGCCTTCGTGCATCATATTAGTGTTGACCGTCACCGGCAGGTGTGTGTCGAGAGTGCGCGTACGCCCGTTGCTAAACGAGTAGAGGACCAGCTCAACCTTTCCGGCGTATGACTTGCCGTCAATCGTCGTGGAGGAACTGTCGCCGTAGGCACGGAGCTCGGCAACGCGGCTCTTTTTGCCCGTGCTGGCGTCGCTGCAGAACTCAACACTCGTGGCGTGAATGCCCGAGAAACCGTTGTTGTCGTTGGCGAGTACTGTTGAGGACTCATTGTTGCTTAGGTACGACCAGGTGCCGCCACCGTAGTCGCTATGCTTGTAGAGATCGCTGTTCGTATCGAAGTTGTTGACGTTTTGCCAGAACTTTGCGGCGCCCCACACACTTCCATAGCCATCGGTGAGTTTGCTGCTGCCGCCAATGTCACCGCGCTCGACGTTCTCGAGCTTGTCGCGCAGAGTGTAGCGATTGCCATGGCTACCGTTAGCTGCCATATAGACCTCGCTGCGCGTGGCAAACGTCGTGGGGGTATCAGTGGAATAGGGGCCAACGGTATCGGCCGGAATGTCCTCGCTCGTGCCCAGACCCAGGGCTTGATAATCCTGCTCGGTCATATCGGTGATTGCGGGCGCGTCTGCCGCCTGGGCAACCTGGGGCGTGGCCGTGAAGCAGGCGACGCTCGTGGCGATCAACGCAGCAAGCGCCGCCGTCCCAACAAGCGGGATTTTCGACAGCCTACGGATACGGGGGTGTGGAACGTACATGAGGGACCTCGCTTTATTCGAGTGGAGTGGACTCATTTTTGCAAATGATACATCCGATGCCCGATATCACGTGTCTCATCTTCGCCAACGGCGTGTCTCATTTTTGAGAATCCGAGATGCCGCGGAAATCTTATCCCAGCTCAAAGGCCATTTCTGGGATGTATTTTCCGTCGAGTGCCTCATCGGGAAACTGCATCCCATTTCAAGCGTCGATTCTGGGACGCATTTTCCCCTTAGACCCTCAACCGGAAACCGCATCCCACTTTGAGCGCAAATTCCGGGATGCATTTTCCGCTTGAGCCTCATTGGGAAACGGCGTCCCACTTTGAGGGCTGATTGTGGGATGCATTTTCCGGTTTTGCTCTCATTGGGAAAATGCATCCCGTTTCTTGACCGAATAATGGGACGCAATTTCCCGTTGGAGCGCCTTTGGGAAAGTGTGTCCCACTTCGACCGCCCAGAGTGGGATGCACTTTCCGCAAAGCACCTCAACGGGAAACTACGTCCCATTCCAAAGGCAAATTCCGGGACGCATTTTTCGAAAGCCTGCCCATCCGGAAAGCCCGTCCCACTTTGGACGCATCCGGGCACGGAACCATCGACCTATCAGGCCTCCCATCAATAAAGAGGCGTCCTCCCGGACGGCGGGGCACGAAGTTCATCGCGAGTTCCGCACGCAAAGAAGGCCACTTAATGTGGCCTTCGTCTTGCGCAG
>WGSQ01000126.1 GCA_014871605.1 Collinsella sp.
CTTCCAGCACGGCATAGTCCTCGGGGATGAGCAGGCCCCAGCCGCCGCGTGCCCTCTCGACCATGTAGCTCACATAGCGGTCGGTAATCATGCCATCGAGCGTGCCGTAGTTGGTGACCATGGCGGGCACCACTAGGCGATTGGGTACCTCCATGGCACCGATCTTCATGGGCGAAAACAGGGTGTCGTAGTTCATGCTTGCCTCCTATTAATAAGCCGACGACCCTGCAAACGCACGGTCATCGGCGCCGCGGGGCCCCTCACCCCGCGTACAATGTCTCTATGTTCAAGCAGGGGGTTACCCCCAGGTCAAGCTCAGAAGGATCTTTAGGAGGCACAAAAGATGCGCTGCACGCAAAAGGAGATCCGGGAGAAGCTCGGCATCACGCGGGACACCCTGCGTTTCTACGAGCAAAAGGGCATCATCCAACCCGAAGTCGACCCTGCAAACGGATATCGTTATTACGACGATTGGCAGGTCAATTTGCTGTGGGACTGCAAGCTCTACCAGTCGATGGGCTTTTCGCTCACCGAGATCCAGCAGATCCTGGCAAGCGACGAACTGCCGACGATTCAGCAGCGCATTAAGCGCAGAGCCGAAGAAGTGGAACGCGAGCTCGAGCGCAAGAAGATGGAACTCGAAATCATGCGTCAGCGTGTGGTGGATATGGAGCGTGCGCCTCACGAGCTTGGGAGCATCAAGCTTTCGCATTTCGACGGCTGCGTCTATGCCCCCGTGCGCGAGAACCACGGCTTTCGCCAAGATGTCGACCCGAGCGCCGTGGCGTTTATGAACGTCAACATGGCCATCATGCAGCCGTTATTTTTATTTCCGCGGCATGACCGCAATCACTATTACTGGGGCTACGCCATGGCTCCAGCAATGTTTGAGGCGCTTAACGGGTCAGAGAAATCAAAAGGCGGCCGAGATGACGACAACCGTCCCGATGGCCTCACCATTATCGACGCCGCTCCGGCGCTTGAAACCCGGCTGGACGCCGGCGACCGTTGGAGCTTTAGGCTCGATCTTTTTGACGACCTGATCGCCGATGCACACACGCGCGGACTCGAGCCGCGAGGAGAAATCTGCGGAATCCTGGTCGCTCGCGCTCATAGCGAGCATGGCTACCACCGGTACCTGCATGTGTTTTTGCCCGTGAAGTGAGGTGGACGCCATACCTATCCGTGAGCTTCTAATGACGAACATATATTCGTATTTCTAGCTGCGATTTGTTAGAATAGCTGTTGTTGGCGGCAGTCCCATGTGCCAGGCAGCGCCCTCCATGCGACGGGAGGTGATGCCCATGACCGATCTGATTGATTTCGTGAAGCTCCTGACCTCTTTGGTCTCGCTCCTCACGGCGCTTATCGGACTTTCCGAGGCACTTAAGCAGCGTACGAAGCAAAAGAAGAGGGGTCGACGCCGTTAAGGCATTGACCCCTTGAACTAAGTAACGGCGCCGCCCAGCTATCACCCTTGGGCTGCCGTCGACTTTATTCTACCCACGGTTGCCAGGTTTAACAAATGAATTTTCAGTAATGGATCCTCGGAGCCCGCTCGCTCAACCCCTGGCCATCGGATTAGCCGGATTCTGGGACACGCCTTCCGTCCCAGGCCTCTACCGGAAAATGCGTCCCACCCTGAGGCTCGATTCCGGGACACGGTTTCCGTTTGAAGCCCCGATGGGAAAGCGTGTCCCGTTCCGAGCTCATTCCGGGATGCAGTTTCCGCTAGAGATGCCACCGGGAAAGCGTATCCCGTTTTGGAGCCGAATTCCGGGTCGTAGTTTCCGCCTGAGGGCCGATCCGGAAACGGCATCCCATTCTGAAGCCGAAATCTGGAACGCACTTTCCGCCAAAGGTCGCAAAAGGAAAGCACATCCCATTCCCAGCATCAAATCAGGACGCGCTTCATTATCCCCGCCCTCACATCTCGGCAAACGAAATCAGCTTGGCATCTCCCCTGCTCGCCGCAGCTTCCTGACATCCTTGCGTAAAGCCACGCTTCGAGAAGATCACGTAGCTTTTATGCTGCCGCCTAAAGAGCTCGCTTCGGTACACGAGTTTTTCCAGAACATCCTCGCCCACCGGCTCATTGCGCCATTTGCACTCCGCAAACAGCGCAGTGCCCTCGCCATCGTCAACAATCAAGTCGATTTCTTCCTGCGTATGCGTGCGATTGTCCGTCCCCCACCAGCGTCCGACGCTCGCCGGAACCACATCGAGCTGGCCCGCGCGCGCGAGTTCGTACACGTATTGTCTGCATATAAGCTCAAAGACCGTACCCATGTAATCCGATACGTGCGGCTCAATGCGCTTATACGCCATCTCGGCCATATCGTTTTGAATCAGCCCAATGTTCTGCGGCACAAACTTGTACCAGAACCTAAACATCTGGTCGCTCAGCAGATACACGGCTCGCTTATTGCTCGTCTCGTTTAGGGGCAGCTCGCGCTCGACAATCCCAAGCGACGCCAGCTTATCCACATAGCTCTTTACGTTGCTCGCAGGGATTCCCGTAGAGCTCGCAATCTCCGAGATCTTCGAGCGCCCCTGAGCAATTGCTTGCACGATCGCATCATATTGCTCGGGATTGCGGCACTCTTGCAATAGCAGGTTACTCGGCTCCTCAAAGAGATAGCCCGTAGGAGTAAGAAAAAGACGTTTGATGTTGTCCTTGAGCGGTGCGACAGGATCGACTTTCTCGATATATGCAGGAATGCCGCCCGTCATGCCATAGCAAACCGCAGCGTCTTCGCGACTCATGCCCTGCCACAGGCCGAGGGTCGTCGTAAAATCGAGCGGCATGATCTTAAACTGGGCCGTACGCCTACCGTATAGTGGGCTCTCGTAGCCCAGCACCCGCTCTTCCATGAACGAAAGCGACGACCCGCACAGGATAAGCATGAGCTTGGTCTCTTTGTACAAGTGATCGATCTTGTCTTGCAGCAACGAGCTGATCTCGGGATTCGATTGGGCGAGATAGGGATACTCGTCAATCACGACAATCAAACGCTCCGTGCGAGCCATGGTAGCCAATGCATCGAACGCCTCGTCAAGACTACGAAACGACACGCCTGCAGCACCAACCGAGCCTGCAAGTATCGCCTGGCTAAAGCCGTGCAGGTTTGCCTCCGCATTGGTACGACGAGCTTGAAAGTAAATAGCCTTCTTGCCTTGGATGAACTCTGTGATAAGGCGCGTTTTACCCACGCGACGGCGGCCGTAAATCACAGGCATCTCAAAGGAGCCCGTGCCATACAGTCGATTGAGCTCGGACATTTCCGCTGTTCTTCCGATAAACATAGGGCCATCCTTCCTTCACGTTATAGCTAGCCATATTATACCTTCCTATAATATAGCTAGCTATAACGTAATTCGACAAGCGGCGCACGAAAAGAGGCGGTACACCCCCGCACGTGGACCGTTCCGGAAAATGTATCCCGTTCTGGAGCCAAAAACTGGGCCGTAGTTTCCGCCAAACATGTCATCCGGAAAGCGCTTCCCGCTCTGAGCCTGAATTCTTGGATGCACTTTCCGCTGAAGCTTCTACCGGAAAATGCATCCCATTCCGAGCGCTCATTCCGGGTCACAGTTTCCGCAGATACAAGGCGACAGTCCGCTGCCCTTATCACATGCCTTCAAATATGCGATCCAGAAACACAAAACAGCAGATAGAATGCTCTTTTTCAAAAAGTACACGTCCCGAAACTTACCAAGACTTCATATCCAGCTACCGTTCACGGTCGCCGATTACCGCTCACCGATTCAAACAAGAAATATGTCGCCAAAAGCAGGTCATCTACCTTCATGGTTAGATTTTGGTCAGCTTTTGGTCAGCTGAGCGGCAAGTTCCAGCTGATACGTTTTTGCTACCCAAAAGGAGGCGGTAGCTCATGACCCATTGCAACGACCAGCTCATCGACCAACTGCTCACTCAAGCCGAACAAGAGGGGCGCTGTCTGATTCCCCCGAGCACGGCGATCCGAAAAGCGCTCCTTCGGCGCACCGGCGGCACGGTTGTCTCGCCCATGCCGGGGTTGTTTGCGCGAAAAACGCACTGGGATGAACTCAACCGAGCGCAACGCCATTGCGAGATCCTCCGCGCCCTTGCGATCATCCATCCCGATTGGACGTTCTGCTCGTTTTCGGCAGCTTGCCTGCTGGGGCTCGAGGTCTCGTGGCGACACCTGAACGTCGTGCATGTTTGCAGCTCGACAAAGCCGTCGGCTCGTCCGGGCGCACATATTCAGCGACACCAGATTGAGCCAGCCGGAGCAATACGCAGAGCCGGCATATCGGTAACGCCGCCCATCCAAACGGCCACAGATTGCCTGCTGCAAACTGGTTTTGCCGACGGCATGTCCATTGCCGATTCGGCGATCTCAAAGCTCGGCCTTGCGTCGGAACAGCTGATGGAGGCCGTTGAGCAACGAGCGACTGCCCGCAATGGTCGCGCGATTCGCACCGCCCTCACAACGCTTCGATATGCCGACGCCCGCGCCGAGAGCGGCGGGGAATCGGTCGCCCGAGCCATCATGATCGAGACGGGCTTTGCGCCCGACTGGCTTCAATACGAGCTGACGGACCCCTTCGATTCGGCCAAGCCCATACGAACGGACTTTGCCTGGGAGCGCCAGGCGCGGGAACTCACGCTGGGCGAGCTCGACGGGCTCATCAAATATACCGACTAGACCATGCTGGCCGGACGCACCACCGCCGAGGCGCTCGTTGCCGAACGACAGCGCGAGGCGCACCTATCGCTCTACGGTCACCCTCTGCTGCGCTTTACTATGAACGAGGTCCGCTCGGCAGGAGTGCTCGCCAAAAAGCTGCAGACGGCAGGCATCCGGCAGACCGCGCTGCCGACATGGCTCAACGAGGTGGACCTGTAGGAGCTGCTAGGCCACGCATCGCCGGATCGCCCCCCCCTATTTGGGCCGCGTTTTCCCAACGACCACGCCAACGGAAAGCGCGTCCTAGCCTGGACGCTCAAAACGGGATGCACTTTCCGGATGGCGGGCCTAGCGGAAAGCGTGTCCCGGAATCAGGTCTCGGAACGGGTCGTGCTTTCCGGTTGAGTCCTTCAGCGGAAACCGCATCCCGGAATAAACGCTCAAACTGGGATGCACTTTCCAAACGGCCGGCCAGCGGAAAACGAATCCCATTC
>WGSQ01000127.1 GCA_014871605.1 Collinsella sp.
GGGCTGGCTCTGGGTATCCAGAACCAGCCCATTTGATGTTCGATGAGCCGAGTCGGCGTCTCTCACAAAAGTAACTAGGAGCTAGCGAGGCTTATCCGAATTGACCTCCTTGGCGGTGTCTTTTTCGAGCGCCATGCGGCGGGCGCTGTAGGCGACAAGGCCGGCGCCGGCTGCGGCGAGTGCTGCTGCGGCTGCTGTCAGGGGGACGTTGCTGTCGTCCGTGCCCGCAAGCGCGCCCGCTTTTCCGGGGCGCTTGTTATTGCCGTGATCCTTGCCGCTGCCAGAGCCACTGCCGCTACCGGAGCTGCTTCCGCCGGAGCCACCTCCACTCGTGCCGCCATCGCCGTCGACCGTCATCGGGGCGTCGTGAAGTCCTGTCGTATCCGCGTTGTCGCATACGCCGACCTGAACTTCTGAGCGTTCGCATGCCGCGTCGGGCACATGAAGCTCGTGCAGTACGGCACCCAGCGCCGAGTTTGCGCCCGGTCGAATTTCCTCGAGCGTTACGGGATCGAGCGCCACCAGATTACGCGCCTTCGCATATAGCGTTACGCGTTTGCCCACCTCGTCGCTCCAACTCTCGGGGATGGCGAAGCTCATGCGGAACTGTGCCGTGCAACCCGGTGCCAGCACGGCGTTGCCGTTGTCGGCTACCAGTGGGTGCGTTGCAAAACGTGCGCCCAGTGTCTCGAGCGCGTACTTTACGTGTGCCATGTCGTTGGCCGAAGCATCTTCGGCAAGCTCCGGATCGTAGATCGATGCCGTGCGTGCGTTCGCCCCTAATCCGATGGATGCGCTGGAGAACGGCTGGCTGGAGCCCTCTCGGTACAGATCGATCGTGCCGGCGGTCAGCAAAGTGTTGCCGTCGTTTCGCACCGTGACCATGAAGGATTCGCCTGCTGCTCCGGGCACCACCGCGCCCGAGGTAGCAACGGCGCCCGTCGGAGTGGCACACGCCACCAAGGGCACTTCGATGTCGTGCAGCTCTGCCTCGCTCTTCTCCGCGCTCACAATGTGCGTGGCGAGCGCGGAGAGCATGCCTCCCGACGTCAAAAATGTCGTTATCTGATCGACGGGATGGTCCAGCTCGCACATCACAAACGGCTCCGTGAACAGATCGCCCGCCAAGGTGCTGGCGAAGATGCGGAAGTGCTTGCCCATCACTGCTACCGGGTTGCCTTCTTCGTCGTAGGTTTGTCCCACCTTGCCATCGGTGTTCTCTACATAGAGCACGCACCTGCCGTTGTTGCTTACGCTAAACGACGCCGGGCCACAGCCTGCGGCACCCACGGGCTGCGTTGCAAATGCCGATGCGCCTCGCGTCCAAGTAATATGCTGCAGCTGCTCGTTGACAGTGGCCAAAAAGCCCGAATGTTGTGGCCACGGCACCGCATGGGGTACCGTGGCGTCTGGTGGCATAACGCCCCAGCCCGCAATGGACTGGCCGATCACGGCGTACGATGCGCAGCCGCAACCGTCTGCGGTCTCGTACGCAACGGGCACCACCATTTTGCCGTTGATATTTTCGGGTACGCCCAGCTCGATGCTTGACGGTGCTTGCGGAAAGCGGAGAACTTGGCGGAACGTCAGGCTGTCGCCCGAAACGTCCGACCACAGGGTGAAGCACTCCAGCGCAACTTCAGCCTCGCTGCCGAGCGCCTTTTCTGCGGTGGTTCCGCGGCGGTGGAGGTAGGCACCCGACAGGCGTCCGTCGACCAGCGTCTTGCCCACCGTGATACGCGGGCACTGCAGGCAATGGTAGCCATCCTCTTGCAGGCGGCCGCGCGAGATGCTGCGCCATGACGTATGCGACACCACGCGAACTCCGCCGTTGCTTATGCGCAGGCGCACAACGGACAGTATGCCGGATGTGCTCGCCGCATCGAAAGGGGTGTTGTCGCCGTCGCGGCGCTCGCCCGAGACCAGCAACACGTAGGCGTCTTGGTTTCCTCTTCCGTCCGTATATTCCACTACGTCGAAGTCGTAATCGTATATGCCGTCGCGCTCCACGTCGCCCTCGCCAAACCCAAGGGGAAAGTCCACGGGCGTGGGAGCGGACCACGTGCCGTTTGCCTTTGTGTGTACCACCAGGCGCGAGCGACCATTGTCGCCGTAGCGCACCGAGGCGATACGGAACAGGCATTCTACGCCGGCAATCATTGCCAGCTTCATGTGGGCTTCGCTGAGCACGCCAGCAAACAGCACGTTGTCGCTCGAGGGCTTGATGCCGCCACGCTCGTCCTCCGACACGCCGGCAGAATCGGCGTTCGGGTCGGCAACGGTGTTCGTTGCCTGACCGATGTAGGTGTACTCATACATCGGCGCGGCGTTTTCGTCGTTCTCTATCAGTGCATGGACGAAATGCTCGATCTGTCCCGTGTCGTCGCTTTCTGCATCCGCCTCGAGCTCAATGCGCGTGACCGCTTGATCCCAATCGCGCACGACAGGCGCGGCGTTTACGGCAGTGGCCTTAACCTCGGCGCGTGCGAGCAGTTCGGCGTTGGTGACGATGGTGGCCGATGCGATAAATTGCGGCACGCCGCCCGCCTCAATGTTGCCGGCCGAGCCGAAGCAGGCATCCAGCGTATAAGGCGTATCTCCACCCAATGCGAGCTCAGAGCGCTGGAGCACATACTGGTCGCCATTGTTCACCGACATATTCCACGAATCGATGAGTGTGGGCCACGACCCCGACCAAGCCTTGGTGGTTCACTTGAACATTACGAACTGGAGTATCACATCGACATCGACGTCTGCACCTACGCGCAGTCGCGGAAGCTGGTGTCCATCTGCCTTCTCGTACCCAATGAACAGCGTGAGGGATGCGGCGCCGCGCACGGCAGACGAAGCGACGCCTGCAACGCCGGCGCCAAAGGTGACGGCGAGCCCGATCTGGATGGTGAACGAGCCCGACGTGTTTGAATAGTCGAGCGAAATGTTTTTAAAAAACGCCGCGCCGCTGCCGTGCGTGTGGGCACCCACGGCGAGCGCCAGTTTTGCCAGCACCCAGGGGTTGACGTTTAGGAAAAATGGCACCGGTCCTAGGGTAAACTGCTCGGTCCAATTGAGGTCGGTTCTTACCTGGAAGAGGGCCTTAATATTGCCGTATGCGGGGTCGTTGTTGTTACCCCAGGTTTTGCCCACCCAATCGTAGGCGAGCGAGCCGTACAGCTGTGTGGCGATATCCATCGTGAACAGCGGCGTGCAATGGTGGCGAAGGAGCTTGGTGTTTCTTGGATCGGTGCCCGAACCGGCACTCATACTCTTGTACTGATTCCACTTCCCCTCCATCTCGTCGAGGTAGCGGTTTGCCTGCTTGGCGCCCGACTCGCGCGGCGATTTCTTCCAGTATTCCGGATCAGGGTTGCCCGAATCGTTCATATAGCTGGCTGGTTTGTATCCTCCGCCAAACAGCACGTATCCAGCAAACGAGAAATCGAAGAGGATTGGAAATGTGGGCATCCAACACGTGAACTTATTACCACCGATGCCGGGAAACGATGCGGGGAAATCAAACGGAGTGATCTCCTGGTCCATGGTGGTGGGAATGATGGTGGTCGAGCCTGATTCCGCCTTTGCGGCCGGCGCGGTGACAACGGCCATGGGGGAGGAGAGCGTGTAGGTTTTGCCCTGATAGTCGAGGACAAAGCGCAGCTTGCACCCTTCTTCCAGAAGGCCCGATGCCGCATCGAGGAGCTTGTCTTCGAGTGTGAACGTTGCCAGATTATTCGCACCCGATGCACTGGCCTTGATCTGGCCGATCTGTGTGACGGTTTCGGCTGAGCTGCCCGTGGCGGGCAATACCTTGTTGATGCACAGCGTTGCCCGTCCACCCTGTGGCAGATGTGCCTGCACGGTAAAGGAGTGCGTATCAGGCTGCCCGTTTGCCGTGTCGTCCTTCGGCAATGCCATGAACGTGGCTTCAGCGTACTGGATGTCCCATTCGTCGAATGTGAGATGGCGGAAGGACGGCTCGCCGTCGGAAAGCGGACGCGTGGGCGCGGTTATGGCGGTGCCGCCCTGGATACGCGCAAGGGGAATCTCGACATCACGGTAGCCCGCCATGCTAATGGAGATGCCGCCGTTAAAGTCGTACGCGTCGAGAAGCGTTGCCTCGTCCACGTAGCCTTCCGAAAGCGGCGCGACCTCAAAGATGGCCGTGCCTTCTTCATCGGTAGTGGCGGTGAGCTGCTTGCCTGCGGCATAGCGCGATGTGAGCGTGACCTGGGCACCCGTGATGGGCGTATTCTTGTTGGCGACGTCGACCACGACCACACCAAACATGGTGCGCGAGAGAACGAGCACCCTGAAGGGGTCTTTTTCGTCGGCATAGGCTTCGGTGGGCGCGATCGGCAATATGAAGGCGTTTGCGCTTCCCGGCACGCGCGGCAACATAATGCTCGCCAGCGAGGACGCTCCGGCAACAAGTAACGAACGGCGATCAAGCATCTTTGGCTCCCATCCCGCAGGTATCGGTGGAAATAATCCAATTTTGCGAGAAGGCATCCTGCCACGGTAGTGCCGTCCGAGGGCCAAAATGTCCAATTTGAGCGAGCGAAGCGCCGGGGCTCCGGAGCGCGCATGCTGCGCTAGGCAGCCCGGTCGCTAACGCAACATATGCGCGACCAGTTCGGTGCGCGTGCCGATGCCAAGCTTTGCATACACACTGGATAGGCGGTTTTTGACAGTGCCCGGCGATACTCCCATATAACGAGCGATTTCGGCGTTGGTCCATCCGCGGCAGGCGAGCATGGCCATGGTGAACTCTGTGGTCGTCAGGTCGTCAGCCACGTCCTCGCCCGAATCGGGGTTGTGGATGCGCCGCCAGCCGTAGCTGAATCGATACGTAATCTCGATGATACGTGCGAAATCGTCAGGGTATTGCGATTTTAGGCATGCCTCGATGAGCCCCTGCAAAAGGCCGTGGTGCTCGCCAATGAGCTCGATAAGGCCGTCGGGGCGCGCAATGTTCCAAGCGGCTCCGAAGTGCGTTTTTGCGGCGTCGACGTCTTTGAGACTCATGCAGGCCATGGAAGCTGCCAGGTGCAGGAACAGTTCCGAGATCGGATAGCTCCCCTGTTTCATGATCAGGGCGTTTTCCGCCATGCCCAGACTGCGGCCATATTCGCCGCGCAGGTACAGGGCATGCGCCATCACGTAGCTGGCGA
>WGSQ01000128.1 GCA_014871605.1 Collinsella sp.
AAGCTTTTGGCAAGGTTGACCCAAAACTGACCAATATCTAACCAAGAACTTGCCAAATCACTTGACGCGCGACGCATCAAAAATCGCCCCGCGACTTCTTGAACGATTTTTCGAGCATTATTTTCAATAGCAGATGAATGCCGCTAATTTCTTTGAGCAGGTAGCCGACTTCATGGCCATCAAAGCCGATTGAATAACATCTCAAAGCAATGTGCCCAACCTAGTCATTTAAGAACGTCCCCAATGACTACCTCTAAGGCGCCGCAGGTTGAGCATACCGCATCCGGAGCAAGGCAGCGCCGCAGGTAGAGGACGGACAGCGAGCGGGTCGCATTTGAGACAAGGTGACGTGAAACGAAAGGGCGCTGACCTTCTGGTCGCGCCCTTGAAGTTGAACGTCAGATTGTCCAAATGCGGCCCGCGCAGCGTCGGCCGGTTACGGCGTTTGTAAAACGCCGTAACCTACTGAATGAGCATCGCGTCGCCAAAGCTGAAGAAGCGGTAGCGCTCCTCGATAGCAGCGGCGTAGGCATCCATGATCTGGTCGCGGGTGGCAAGTGCGCTCACGAGCATCATGAGCGTGGAGCGCGGCACGTGGAAGTTCGTGATCAGCGCGTCGACCACGTGATAGGTCGAGCCGGGCATAAGGTAAAGCTGCGTTGTCGCGTTCTCGCGCACCACGATGTCACCGCGGCCGAGCGTGTCGGCCCCGTCCTCGCGGCCCTCAAAATAGCGCGCCGTCACGGCCGGATCGGACACCGGCGCGTCCGTGTCAAACGCGCTCTCGAGCGAGCGCACCGCGGTAGTGCCGACGGCGATCACACGATGACCCTCGGCCTTCGCCTTATGCACGGCGTCGACAACCTCCTGCGACACGTGGTAGCGCTCGGTGTGCATGACGTGCTGCGTAGGGTCGTCCTCCTCCACCAAGCGGAAGGTATCGATGCCCACCTCGAGTTCGACGGCGGCAAACTTGGCACCCTTGGCCTCGATAGCGGCCATGAGCTCGGGCGTGAAGTGCAAGCCAGCCGTGGGAGCAGCGGCCGAGTGCTCCTCCTTCATGGCGTAGACAGTCTGGTACTTCTCAGGATCGCCCTCGTAATCGGTAATGTAGGGCGGCAGCGGCACGTGGCCGGCAGCATGGATGGCCTCGTCGAGCGTGCGCGGATCGCCGGCGGCATTGCAACCGGCCGGCTCAAAACGCACCAGGCGGCCGCCGCGGCTATCGGTGACAAAGTCGACAACCTCGGCCGTCAGCACTACGGGAGCCCCCTCGGGCGCATGGGCGCCGCCCGCACGATACTCAATCTGAGCACCGGGCTTCAGGCGCTTGCCCGGCTTGACCAGGCACTCCCAAACGTGACCCAGCTGGTCAACATCCTCGCGACGCTTGAGCAGCAGCGTCTCGACCACGCCACCCGAGCCCGCCTTGCGACCGATAAGACGGGCCGGCATCACGCGTGTCTGGTTGATGACGAGCACGTCGCCCGGCTCGATATAGTCGATGATGTCACGGAAGATGCGGTGCTCGACGGTGCCGCCATGCTCTAGCGGCGTTCCTGTCTCGGAGCCTTTGCGATCAACCACCAGCAGGCGGCAGGAGTCGCGCGGCTCGGCAGGAGCCTGGGCGATGAGCTCTTCGGGCAGGTTATAGTCAAAATCATCGGTACGCATAGACACGTCGGATACTCCTTATATAGTTAAAGTCCGCTCTACATCCTAGCAGGCTGCCAGCCCAAATGAACTACTTTTTGGACGCTTTGCGCTCGTCACGGATGCGGGCGCGGTCCATGGCCGCCTCGACAGCCGAGAAGCGGCAACCGCAGTAGTTTTGCCGATACATGCCCAGCTCGCGCGAACGGCGTGTCGCCTCGGGGTAATACGGACGAAAATCGCGAATCACCGGAGTGAGACCGCGGGCGGCAGCCAGACGCTCCAACACATCATTGCAGGTTTCGAATAACTGGTACGGCGAGACGGCGAGCGTCGTGCCCACAAACTCAAACCCGCGCTCCTGGGCCACACGGCAAGCCTCGGCCAAGCGCAGGGCATAGCACGCACGACAGCGACGGGGCCGATCGGCGCCCAGCGGGGCCACGCCGGCCTCCCAGCGCCCGCGATCCTCCCCGGCCTCGATGAGCTCGATGCTGCCGTCGGCACACCACCGGCGCAGCTCGTCCAAGCGCCGCTGCCATTCATCGCGCGGCTGAATATTGGGGTTGGTCCAGCAGATCGTGGGCTCAAACCCCTCCTCGCGCAGCAAGCGAACCGGCTCAAGCGAGCACGGCGCACAGCAGGCGTGCAGCAACAACGGCTTCATCGACATCTCCTCACCCAAAAAAGCGCACGCCGAAGGACGTGTCCTCGCAGGCGACAATGCGGCGGTCGCGCAAAATGGTCCGCACGTAATACCAGTCGCCCACGCAACCCGACAAATGCAAGCCGGCAGCCAAGTAGCACAGCAGCGGATAGCCCGAAAGCGCAAACCCCAGGGCAAACGCCGTCGTCACAACAACCGTCGGCGCCAGGCAAACCGCCATGTACCGCCGGCGCGAATACACAACGCCTTCGGCGCAGGCATAGATCATCGCCGTCTCGCGATTCGCCCCAAAGGTCACCTTCGCGCCCAGAGGCGCCAGCAGCTTAAAAAACACACCGTGCACCAGCTCGTGCACGGCAAATGACGCCGCCGAAACCGCAGCCAAGCCGGCTATCCATCCCAAGACGGCCATCCAGCCGCCCGCGTCAGCCGCATCCTGGTCCGCAGGCCCGCCCAGCAGCATAAACACCGGCACCAGGCACACGGCAAATGCGCCGAGCACGGCCATCCCCCACACAAAGCAGGCGTGCAGAAAATCCTCGTCCTCAAACGCATGTATGTTGGAAATCTCATTCATAGCATCTTAGGATAGCGCCCCTGCCACGCACCCGCCCGCATGTGCGATAATGTCGAACGATATGCACGAATTGACCACCGCGTCGCCAAGCCTTGCGCCCGGCCGCGCTCTCACCATATGCGAAGGAGTCCCATGGCATCAAAATACTCCATGAACGACCGTCCCAGCTGGCCTCGCCGCGCCATCGTTACCGCCGGCGAGCCCTATGGCAACAAGGGCCTTCACTTTGGCCACGTTGGCGGCGTCTTTGTCCCTGCCGACTTCTTCGCCCGCTTCCTGCGCGACCGTCTGGGCCGCGAGAACGTCATCTTCACCTCGGGCACCGACTGCTACGGCTCGCCCATCATGGAGAGCTACCGCAAGCTCAAGGAGAACGAGGGCTACGACAAGTCCATTAACGAGTACGTCGAGTCCAATCACTCCCGCCAAGCAGCGACCCTCAACAACTACAACATCAGCTGCGATATCTACGGCGGCTCGGGCCTTGAGCCGGCTGCGCAGATTCACAACGAAGTGACCGCCGAGATTATCGAGCGCCTGCATGAGCAGGGCACCATCTCCAAGCGCTCCACGCTGCAGTTCTACGACGCCAAGGCTGGCACGTTCCTCAACGGCCGCCAAGTGATCGGCCGCTGCCCCATCCAGGGCTGCAAGTCCGAGAAGGCTTATGCCGACGAGTGCGACCTGGGTCACCAGTTTGAGCCCGAGGAGCTCATCGCGCCCAAGAGCCAGCTCACCGGCGAGGTGCCCGAGCTGCGCCCGGTCGACAACCTCTACTTTGACCTGCCGGCCTACCTCGACTTTATGAAGACCTATACCGCCAAGCTCGCCCAGAACCCGCAGGTTCGCTCCGTGGTCTCCAAGACCATGGAGGAGTGGCTGCTGCCGGCTCAGCTCTATATCCAAAACAAGTTCCGCGAGGCCTTCGATGCCGTCGAGGATCAGCTTCCCGAGCACACCGTGCTGGAGCCCGAGGGCAACAAGAGCAGCTTTACCGTCACCTTCCCCAGCTGGAAGGAGCGCGACGATGCCCACGCAGTGCTCGCCAACGGTGGCGTGCGCTTCCGCAGCGGCAAGGCACTCGTGCCCTTCCGCATCACCGGCAACATCGACTGGGGCGTTCCGGTGCCCGAGGTCGATGGCGTCTCCGACGTCACTTGCTGGTGCTGGCCCGAGAGCCTGTGGGCGCCCATCAGCTATACGCGTACCGTGCTCGCGCGCGATGCCAAGGCCGCCGGCGTGACCGAGGGCGTCGCCGCCCAGGATGCCGCCCTCATGGGCGAGCCCGCTGCCGATTCCACGCAGGTACCCGCACCCACCTACCAGCACAGCTCGCTCGACTGGCGCGACTGGTGGTGCTCGGACGACGCACAGATCTACCAGTTTATCGGTCAGGACAACATCTACTTCTACTGCATCGCGCAGACCGCCATGTGGGAGGCCCTGGGATGGGACCTCACGCAGAGCACCGTCAGCGCCTGCTACCACCTGCTCTACATGGGCAAAAAGGCCAGCTCGTCCTCGCAGACGCCTCCCCCGCCGGCAGACGACCTGCTCAACCACTACACCTGCGAGCAGATGCGCGCGCATTGGCTGTCGCTCGGCCTATCCGAGAAGCCGGTAAGCTTTAGTCCCAAGGCATACGACATGCGCGTGACCGGCAAGGACAAGGACGGCAACGAGGTGCGCGCCTGCGACGACAAGCGCGTTATCGACCCGGCCCTTAAGGAGAGCGCCCTTTTGACCGGCGTGTTCAACCGCCTGGCCCGCAGCTGCTTCTACGGCGTCGCCGTCAAGGAAGGCGACGAGAGCCCCTATCGCAACGGCTGCATCCCCGCCGGTGCCGCCTCTGCCGCCGTGGTCGAGGCTGCCGAGCAGGCAGCTCTTGCCTTTGAGCAGGCCATGTACAAGTTCGAGACGCACCGCGCGCTTGCCGTGTGCGACGACTACCTGCGCGCCGCCAACAAGCGCTGGAGCGACGCCTCCAAGGCCGCCAACAAGCTCGAGGGCGACGAAGCAAACGCAGCGATGACGCAGGCCCTGGTTGATGCCTTTACCGAGCTGCGCGTGGCGACCGTCCTGATGCACGGTATCGTCCCGGCCGGCTGCGAACTCATCTGCGAGTACTTCGACGTCGATCCGGTCGCCTTCTTTAGCTGGGATAACATCTTTGTCTCCACGGACGAGTTCGTAGAGAGCCTGGGCGAGAAGCCCGGCGACCACCG
>WGSQ01000129.1 GCA_014871605.1 Collinsella sp.
ACCAGTATCGCCATCACCACTGCCTTATGACCGAGCAGCTTGTCCGCCAAGCGGTCCATCCGTTTGACCCGTTCGTGTTGTTCGCGCTGCGCCATAGCAAAACCTCCCAACAACATCGTGTCAGGAAAAGAGTCCTGCAACAGCCATTCTCCAAAACCGGTTTTCGCGGTCAAACCAAAAGCCGACCAAAACCTTGCGAAATACTGTCCATTTATTCAGGCACACGTCAGCAAATGAACACTTAGCCGCAAAATGCCCAGATAGCAAAAGACCGACGATGCAGGCGCATCGTCGGTCTATGCACAAAATTACTCGTGATCTTGGTAAATCTCACGCGGAGCAAGCTCCGAATGTTTGCGTTTTAAGGTCTTAGGGGCCTTATACGTGTTGCTCTCGAAGTCGATGTACTCGGTCTGCTTGAGCAGGCGCTCGATCATCTCCTCGTGATCGAACAACTCCCAGGCCTCATGCACGGCATCGAGTTTAGCGTGCGTCTCGGGACGGCGCGGCATAAACAGCGTGCAGCAGTCGGGAGCGGCCTCAGTCGAGATATCGAAGGTACCGATCTCCTCGGCGCGCGCGATGATCTCCTGCTTGTCCGAACCGATGAGAGGACGGAACACGGGGATCTTCACGGCCTCGTTGACGGCCATGATGTTCTCAAGCGTTTGGGAGGCAACCTGCCCAAGCGATTCGCCCGTAACGATGGCCTTGGCACCCTCGATGTGTGCAATGCGCTCAGCAACCGAATACATAATGCGGCGATACATGATCACGCGCAGGTTGCTGGGACAAGTGACCGAAATCTCACGCTGGCAGTCGCCAAATGGCACCACGTACAGGCGGCCGATCTGGACACCCGGCTCAAGCGCACGGATGATATCCTGCACCAAATACTCGCTCGTATCGGGCGTCTGCGGACGACCGGAGAAATGTACCGGCACGCACACCGCGCCGCGACGCGCGAGCATCCAGGTCGCCACCGGAGAATCGATACCTGACGACAGCAGCGTCACGACCTTGCCGGCAGAACCCACCGGCAGACCGCCCACGCCGCGCTCGGAGCGCGCGTACACATAAACGCTACCCTGGACCACCAGTACGTGCACCATTGCATCAGGGTCGTGCATTTGAACCTTTTTATCGGGGAAGGCCTCACACAGCACCTCGCCCACCTGACGATTGATATCGATCGAGGTGAGCTCATAGTCAGTATTGGAGCGCTTGGCGTGCACCTTAAACGAATCGAAGGAACCAAACTCGCGCAGCGCCTTCACGGCGGCGGCGCAGTACTCCTGCGGGTCGCGGTTGGTGTGATACGCCAAAGACGCACGGGCAACGCCGGGAACGGTGCGAATGACACGCGCCGCCTCGTCGGCCTGATGTTCGTTAAAGGTCACGAGGATATAACCGGAAATTCGAGACACGGCATTCACGGAAAAGGCGGCCAAGGCCGCCTTGATGTTATCCATGAGGATATGCTCAAAATGTGCGCGGTTCTTGCCCTTCAGCCCAACCTCGTGATAGTGGACTAGGCAGACGCGAGCCGCCATTTAGGCTTCAGCAACCTTGTGGCCGAGCGCCTTCTCGTAACGGGCCTCGTCGTAAGAGATGTCGCCGTCGACAATCTCGTCCATAGCCATCGAGATGGTATCGGCACCGGAAAGCCCGATGGTGATGTCATCGACATCCTGGACGGCAAGCACGCGATTGTGCTGACCACGCAGCATGCTATTGATGTCGCAGGCGCGCTTGGAGGCAAGCGAAGCGAGCAGGAAGCGGTTGTGATCGGTCTTCTCCAGAAGATCGTCAATGCAAGGCTTTACAACGGACACGGACCTCAGATCCTTTCATGCATATCGAGAACGCGAACGAGCTCATCGGTCGCGCGGTCGAGATCGTCATTTACCACGACGTCGTCGTAGCGGTCGGCAAGGGCAAGCTCATCGGCGGCGTTTGCCATACGCAGCTCGATTGTCTCGGGCGTCTCGGTACCGCGACCGACTAGACGCTCGCGGAGCACCTCAAGCGAAGGCGGCTTGATAAAGATCAACACGGCCTCGGGGAAACGCTCCTTCACCTGCAGGGCACCCTGGACATCGATCTCCAAAATCAGAGACGAACCAGAGGCGAGCTTGGACTGAACCTCGCTCACCAACGTACCGTAGCAGTTACCGTGGACCTCGGCCCACTCAACAAACTCACCGTTTGCCACGCGGCGGTCGAACTCCTCGCGCGTCAGAAAAAAGTAGTTGACGCCGTCGACCTCACCTTTGCGTGGTGCTCGCGTGGTAGCCGAAACCGTCAGGCCCAGGTTCGAGCGGCGCTCGCGCACACGAGTGACGAGCGTACCCTTGCCTGCGCCTGACGGTCCAGAAATCACAAAGAGCTTGGAATCCTGAGCGCTCACTTATTTGGTCAGCTGCTCGAGGAGCTGCTCGCGCTGACGGACGCCAAGGCCCTGGACGCGACGGGTAGCGGAGATACCGAGCTCCTCCATGATCTTGGCGGCCTTGGCCTTGCCATAACCAGGAAGAGACTCGATGAGGGTGGAAACCTTCATGCGGGAAGCGATGGGGTCATCGGAGTTGAGCACGGACTCGAGGGACTTCTCGCCCTTCTTGATCTGCTCGCGAAGCTCAGCGCGGGCATGACGTGCGGCAGCAGCCTTCTCAAGAGCCTGCTTGCGCTGCTCGTCGGTAAGCTGAGGGAGTGCCATTCGTACCTCCAAATAGTTGGGTTATTTCTGATTCAATAATTGGCATTTTAGCACGTAGAACGTACAAAATGCCCAATCGCGGCTCCATAGGTTAGACGATACCCGCAAAAAGTGCAATATACTGCGCCCAAAGTTAAGCCCCTGACCTGCGATTCCACACAAAGGATGGGAAAGTTTACGCAGGCACAGGGGCTATTTTGTGCTAATGAGACCCAAAAGTGGTGACTTAGGGGAATCTTTTACGCGACGTTTTCGACCAGCTCGGCGACGATGGCGTCAAAGGCGGCAACCGGATCGTCGGCACCAGTGATGGGACGGCCCACCACAATGTGGCTTGCGCCTCGCTCGATAGCCTGGGAAGGCGTCGCCACGCGGGACTGGTCGCCTAAGGCGGCACCCACCGGACGCACACCCGGAGTCACGATCAGGGCATCGGGACCCAGCAGCTCACGCATGTCGTGAGCCTCCATCGGCGAGCACACGATGCCATCGATGCCGTTGGCCTGAGCGAGCTTTGCCAGGCGGGCGGCCTCCTCGGCCACGGGCGACTCGACGCCGATCTCGCTCAAGGCATCCTGATTCATGCTCGTAAGAACGGTGATGGCGACGAGCTTGGCGCGGTCCTCGCGCGCCTCCTCGGCGCCCTCGCGGCAGGCAGCGAGCACGGCGCCCGAACCCAAGCCGTGGACCGAAAGCAGGTCGGCACCAGCAAGCGAAGCCGAGCGGGCGGCACCGCGAACCTGATGCGGAATGTCATGAAACTTAAGGTCAAGGAAAACCTTAAAGCCCAGGTCCTTGAACGTCTTGACGATCTGGGGACCCTCGGCGTAATAGAGCGTCATGCCAACCTTGAGCCAGGCGGCATGACCCGAAAGCTCGTGGGCAAGCTCGAGCGCACGCTCACGGTCGCAGTCGAGGGCGACGATTACGCGGTCGCGGGCATCGGTCTCTAGCATTCGAAAGCACCTACCAGTTCGTTAATGTCCTTCACGCCCTGGGACTCGGCCCAGGCCTCGAGCTCATGCGCGATCTTGAGCGAAGCGCACGGATCGACGAAGTTGGCCATACCGACCGACACGCAGGTGGCGCCGGCCAGGATAAACTCAGCCGCATCCTCACCGGTCATGACACCGCCGACACCGTTGATGGGGATATCGACGGCCTGGGCAACCTCCCAGACCATGCGCACGGCGATGTGATGACACAGCGGGCCCGAAAGGCCGCCCTTGGGCTTAGCCACGCGGGACTTGCGGGTATGGACGTCGATGGCCATGCCCTGGATGGAGTTGATGACCGAAAGGCCGTCGGCGCCGGCAGCCTCGAGGGCCTTGGCGATCTCGGCGACGTTGACCGGTGCCATCTTCACGAACAGCGGCTTATCGGTCACCTTGCGGCAGGCAGCCATAACGGATGAGGCGCCCTCGGGCGTAGAGCCCATGGCGGCACCGCCGGCGGCGATATTAGGGCAGCTCACGTTGATCTCGTAGCCGGCAGCCCAGGGGCACAGCTCGACATACATCTCGAGCGCGCGGACAAACTCGTCAACGGAGTGGCCGGCAACCTGACAGATGACCTGGCAGCCGTCCTTGGACAGCTGTTCGAGCCACGGACCGGACTCGCGGGCAAAGGCGGCCACGCCGGGGTTCTGAAGGCCCACGGAGTTGATCATACCGCCGGGAATCTCGGCCATGCGGGGCGCGGGGTTGCCGGGCCAGGGCTCGGCAGCGCAACCAGTGGTGGGGAGGGCGCCCAGCTGGGATACATCAAAGAAGTTCTGGAACTGCCAACCGTAGCCAAAGGTACCGGCTGCGGTGTTGATGGGGTTCTGCATCTTGACGCCGCCGAAATCGACGGCCATGTTCACGGTACCCACTAGAAGACCACCACCTTGGAAGCATCGAACACGGGGCCGCACATGCAGGCGCCCTTCATACCGTCGACCGTCTCGACATTGCAGGTGTTGCAGGCGCCAAAGCCACAGCTCATCATGCGCTCGAGCGACACCTCGCAGTACGCACCGGCCTCGGCAGCAGCGGCGGCGACCTTCTTCATCATGACGGCGGGACCGCAGCTGGCGACGTAGTCGTAGCCGCCCTCGCCGAGCAGCTCGGCGGCAGGATCGGTGCAAAAACCGTGCGTGCCGAGCGAGCCGTCGTCGGTGCAAACGTCGACCGTATCGCACAGAGCGCGGAACTCATCGATACCCACAGCCTTGGACGCGGTGCCAAAGCCCAGGCACACGTCGACGGCCACACCCTGCTCGGCAAGCTTACCGGCAAGGCACAGCACGGGCGGAACACCGATGCCGCCCGCAACGAGCAGCGCTTTCCTAGTGCCCTCGGGCACAAGCCAGCCGCGTCCGCCGGGGCCCAGCAGATTAGAGGTG
>WGSQ01000013.1 GCA_014871605.1 Collinsella sp.
GGCGCACCAGAAGATCGTCACCAAGGTGTGCAAGGGCGTAAACGGCGAGGTCCGCGGATAGGGCTTGCGCTGGGAGCGTAGGGCCTGATGGCGGTTGCTGTGGCCTTTGCGTGACCGCGGTGTTCGGTATGAGGCACCGTTGAGCCTTCATATATGACACGCGCATTACATAACGGCGTGCTGCTTTGTCGGCAGTGCGCCGTTTTGCTATGATAGCCCGCGGCGTGTTACGAATCTGACAATGCGTAACACTGACAAGGTGATTTAAGCGGCGTTGCAATTCTGTGCGCCGATAACCGGGAGGCGTACATGCACATTCCAGATAATTATCTGTCTCCGCAGACCGATGCCGTCATGGCAGTGGCGATGGTGCCCGTGTGGGTTCATTGCATCAAGAAGGTGCGCGCCACGCTCGACCGCGAGCACATGGCTTTCCTGGGCATCTGCGCCGCTTTTTCCTTCTTGCTCATGATGTTTAACGTTCCGCTGCCCGGCGGCACCACAGGCCACGCCGTCGGCGGCGCACTCATCGCGCTGCTGCTGGGTCCCGAGGCCGCGGCTATCGCTGTCTCGGTCGCGCTGGCGCTGCAGGCGCTGCTGTTTGGCGACGGTGGCATCCTGTCCTTTGGCGCCAACTGCTTTAACATGGCCTTCGTGCTGCCGTTTGCCGCGGCCATCGTGTTCCGTGCGCTCAACAGCCGTCTGCACGACAAGAGCTGGGGCACCTCGGTTTCTGCCATCGTGAGCGGCTGGGTCGGCCTGTGCCTGGCGGCCCTGTGCGCGGCAATCGAGTTTGGTATTCAGCCGATGCTCTTCATGAATGCTTCGGGCGCTCCGCTGTACTGCCCCTTCCCGCTGTCCGTGGCTATTCCTGCCATGTTGATCCCGCATATGCTGGTCACCGGCGTGGTTGAGGGCGTGGCGACGGCCGCCATCTACGGTTTCATTAAGAAGACGGCGCCGGGCGTTATCGTCGGTCCCGAGGCCGTCGATGGCCAGCTTGCTGCCGAGGGCGCTGCTGCCAAGAAGACCTCGCTGATCCCCACGCTCATCCTGGTCGCTGTGCTCGTGGTGGCCACGCCGCTGGGCTTGCTTGCCACCGGTGACGCCTGGGGCGAGTGGGACGCTGAGGGCGCCGCGACCGCCGTTCAGGAGGCTGGCGACGACAGCCTGCAGGCTTCAGCCGGCCTCGATACCCCGACCTTTGCCGATGCGCTGCCCACGGGCGATTATCTGCAGGCCTATTCCGAGGAACAAGGTCTTGGCTTTGCCGGCCAGGCTGCGATGTATATTCTTTCGGGTGTGATTGGCGTGGCGGTGCTCACCATCGTATTCCGCCTGGTCTCGCTGACGGTCAGGGAAAGCGGTGCTCATGGCAAGAGCCGAGCTGCCTAGCTGGCTTGCGGTCGAGCAGCGTTACGAGCCCGCGGGGGCTCGGCATCGTGTGATGCAAAAGAATGTCCTGCACCTGGCGAGCCTGCTTGAGCGGGTTCGCCTGGGTGGAGGTGCGCACGAGGGCGGGTCGATGGTCGACCGCGCCCTTTCTTGCGTTTCGGCTCCGGTGCGCCTGGTGGGGATGTTCGTTTGCGTCCTGTGCGTGTGTCTGACGCAAAGCCCGCTGTATCTGATGCTGATGGCGGCTATCGCGCTGGTGCTCGTTGCCGTGCGCCCCGTACGCGGGCTGCGGGGAACCTTTGTGCCGGCGCTTGGCGCCGCGGGGCTCGCGGTGGTTCTAGCGCTGCCTGCCCTGCTGCTGGGCGCGTCTGCCACGGGCGCCATGCTCAAGATTGCACTCAAGACCTTCATTAATGTGTCGCTGGTGCTGGGTGTTTCGTGGACGCTTACCTGGAGCCGCATGTCAGCGGCGCTCAAAATGCTGCACCTGCCCGACGAGGTCATCTTTACGTTTGATATGGCGCTCAAGCACATCGAGGTGCTGGGTCGCACGGCGCACAATCTGTGCGAATCGGTCATGCTGCGCAGCGTTGGCCGTGCGCCTGAGGGATTTTCGCGTACGGATTCGATCGCGGGTATCATGGGCATGACCTTTATCAAGGCGATGGAATGCAGCCGCGCGATGGACGAGGCTATGCTTTGCCGCGGCTTTGCCGGCGCGTATCCGGCGCCCGCACGCGCCGGGTTTGGCTGGCGCGATACGGTTTACGCGGCCGGCGTGGCGCTGCTGGCAGTGTTATGCGCGGTGCTGTAGGCGCTGCTGGTTCCGGCTGGGGATGCAAATAGGGAAGGGCGACGTTTTGACGATCGATATGAATAATGCGGCGGGCACGAACGGTGCGGGCGGCGCCGAGGTCACGCCGCTCATCGAGCTGCGCGACGTAGTGTTCTCCTATGCGGGACATACGGTTGTCGATGGCGTGTCGCTGCAGGTCGATCGTGGCGAACTCGTTGCCCTGCTCGGTCCCAACGGCTGCGGTAAGACGACGATTATGCGCCTTATTAACGGCCTTGAACTCGCAGACGCAGGGACATACCTGTTTGACGGGCATGTGATCGATGCGGCGTTTCTAAAGGATTCCGCGGCCGCTCAGCGTTTTCATCAGCGCGTGGGCTTTGTGTTCCAGAATGCCGACGCCCAGCTGTTCTGCGCTACGGTGGGCGAGGAAGTTGCTTTTGGTCCCGCGCAGATGGGGCTGCCGGCAGACGAGCTCGAGCGCCGCATGCGCGATGCCATGGGGCTGTTCCAGGTTGCCGACCTTGCCGACGCCTCTCCCTATCAGCTCTCGGGCGGGCAAAAGAAGCGTGTGGCACTGGCTGCCGTCGTGTCGATGAACCCCGATATCCTGGTGCTCGACGAGCCTACTAACGGACTTGACGAGGACTCTTGCGACATCGTGGTCAACTTCCTACTGGCCTATGTTGCTGCCGGTAAGACGGTCTTGATGAGCACACATCACCAAGATTTGGTGCGACGCTTGGGTGCCCGTGCAATCTATATCGATCGATATCACCATGTGGTCGAGGCGCCTTCGCCGTCGTATGGAACCGAAAGCGGTGCTACGGACTAGTTGCTGCGTAGAGCGTGCGTAGCTGCCCGCGTGGCTTTGCCGTGATGGTATAGTTATCCAGGTTTTTATGGGGGTGGCTATGCCAAGCTGGAACATTCATATCGCTCAGACGGAGCGTTTGCTGGAGCGCACCGGTGCGCTTGCCAATAGCGTGCGCGACCGCAATGCCTTTTTGTTTGGCTGCGTGGTTCCGGATATCTTCGTGGGCTATATGGTCCCTGGCATCGCCGATCCCATCCCGTACCGCATTACGCACTTTGCCAAGCCTGAGCCCATCCCTAAGCCTCGTGAACATGAGTTCTGGGATACCTATGTGGCACCGTTGCTTAAAAGTTCGCCCACCGGTGCACCGGCCGCGGCAACTTCGATTATCGAGGAGCGCGAGCGACTGAACCGCGTGCACTATCCACAGCGCTACAAGGATGCCGAGCCGGTTGTCGGTCCCGGCGCCTGTGAGTTCTCGCTTGCGTCCGAAGATGTGGCGCAGTCGTTGCTCGATTTAACGCTGGGCGTCTGGTCGCATCTGGTGGCCGATACCGTATGGAATACGCGCGTGAATCAGTACCTGGAGGCGCACGGCGGCAAGCCGTGTGAGGAGTTCCGCATTAAAAAGCAAGGCGACTTTGACTGGTTTGGCAAGACGCTGGGCATTGTCTCCATCCCGCGTGCGACCGATCGCCTGTATACCGCTGCGACGCGTTTTGGGCAGTATCCCATCCATAAAGAATATGTGCTCAAGACTATCGGCGTCATGCACGAGATTGTACGCGAAAACCCCGGCGAGCCCGATCATCCGCCGTACCGCCTGCTGACCGAGAAATTCTTTGACGCAACGTTTACCGAGGTCATCGAGCTGACCGAAGCGGGCTTTGCGGCTCGCGTTGCCGCTTCTGACGTTCCCGCAGTCCCTCTGATCGCTAGCTGCTAGCCGGCCGGCTTAACGGAGAACAGTTCATCCCAATTGACCAACAGCTCCCGTCGCAGGGTTTCTGCGGCGGTGCGTTCCTGATCGGTCTTTGGGATGTAGGGGAGCCCCGCCTTTTTATGAATGAGCTCGGCGATGTTGTTAAAGCTCTTCGTGTCTTTGATTTGCTCATAGGTTATCTGGATAACGTCATAGCCCATGCTTGTGAGGGCGGTGGTGCGCTCGGCATCGGAGAGACTTGCGGCTTCGCTGTCATGGGCGGAGCGGCCTTGGCATTCCAAAATGACGCCTATGCTGTCGATGTTGCTCTCTATGAGGATATCGGCGTAGCAGCAGGTTTTGTCATACAGTGAGCGTGCGGCGTCGCTGAGTGGGATGCGCACGTTGTTTGCGATGTTGATGCCCATGCCGCCCTCGTCGCGGGGGAGCGAGACAAGCATGGAGGTCTGTACTTCGAAGGGTGAGGCGGTCTGCCCCGTCATGTGCTCGGCTGCCCAGCGCAGTTGTTTAACGCCGCGCAGGCCTGCGGCCTGCTTGGCGAACGCGGCGATATCCGCTGCGCTGAGGAGCGGTGGGCGCTTCCACAGGTTGGTGTCATTGCCCTTGGTGTCGTTAACTCGCTCCCAGCCGCAGTTGGGTGGAATGAGCTTAAGCGAAATGGCTTCATCGAGTTGTTGTTGCGTTCGCTCGCAGGGCCTAAACACTGCAAAGGAGCCGCACATCTCGTAGCAAGCCATGAGTAACTGGTTGCGTGAGACCTGCGTAGCAAGGCTGAGCAGCGTAAACTCGGGCGATGTGACATCAAATCCATGCTCAGTTTGCCTAAACGACCCCGGAGGTGGTTCTTGGGTTAGCAGACGGCTGCGAAATAGCTTTCCGTTCGCGCGCTGTTTTCTTTCGCCCACGAATCTCCAAACTGGTGTGCCGAGCAAGTCTTTAAATACTGGTTGTTTTGAGTAATGCACCAAGCGATGGTCATGGTCGGGCGGCAGGATTGCCGGATAGAGTCCCAGTATCTGGGGCGGTATGCGATAGTACTGAAAAGCCGTGGGTCCGCAGGCAAGAAATGACATAGCGATCCGATCGTTTGAGCGTAGTTTGGGCTAGAAAAGCTATCGGTTTCGGAAGTGCGGGGAAAAAGACAAACAGGTCAACCACAAGCGGTATTTGAGCCAACTTTATCAGGGGTTTTGTTGAAATAAAAGGGCTTGTGCTCGGGGGTAAGCAATTTTTCCCCGCACTTCCGAAAACCAGGTCGATCTGACTCTTGCTAAAACGATTTAGCAGCGTCGGTTAAGGTGTGGGTTTGCCACCGGGCGAACACTTTTAGCGCGTGGGACTTTATTTTTGGGCCTCGAAGGGTGGATTTCGCGCTTTTGGTAAAGAAATGAGTGCGTGTTTTGCCGTGCGCCGGCATTGGCACAGAAAAAGGGCCCGGAAGGCAATGCCTTCCGGGCCCTTTGCAATGCAAATCTGCTTGCAAGTGCGATTTAGCGCACCTGAGCGACGTAAGCGACGTTGGTCGAGGAGACCTTGTCCTCGAGCTGGACGCTCATGCGGGGATCGCCGGCGGTAGCGACGGTCAAATCGCCGGCCTCGACGTAGCCGAGCTCCTTAGCGGTCTCGATCGCCTTGACGATCGTGCCGTTGACGGTGCCCTGGGTAATCTCGGCCTGGTGCGGGATAACGCCCCAGTACATGATCATCTGCTGGACGGCCCACTCGTGGCGGGAGAACGCGCAGATCGGCATGTTGGGACGGAAGTGCGAGATCAGGCGGGCAGTACGACCAGTGGTCGTCGGCACGGTGATGCACTTGGCGCCAACGGTGGTGGCCATGTTCACGGCGGACATACCCACAACGTTGTTGACGACGCGGGTGCCGTGAGCGTCAGCCGGAACCTCGAGCGGAGCGTGAGCCGGGAGGTACTTCTCGGTCTCGAGAGCAATGCTGGCCTGCATCTTGACGGCCTCGACCGGGTACTTGCCGGCAGCGGACTCGCCAGAGAGCATAACGGCGTCGGTGCCGTCGTAGATGGCGTTAGCAACGTCGGCAACCTCGGCACGCGTCGGGCGCGGGTTCTGCTGCATGGAATCGAGCATCTGCGTAGCGGTGATAACGGGCTTATAAGCCGCGTTGCACTTAGCGATGATCTCCTTCTGGATGTGCGGAACGAGCTCGGGCTTGATCTCGATGCCCAGGTCGCCACGGGCGACCATGATGCCGTCGGAAGCCTCGAGGATCTCGTCGAAGTTCTCGACGCCCAGGGCGCACTCGATCTTCGGGAAGATCGTCACGTGCTCGCCGCCGTTCTCGCGGCAAAGCTCGCGGATGCCGCGGACGGACTCGCCGTCGCGGATGAAGGAAGCGGCGATGTAGTCGATGTTCTCGGTCAGGCCAAAGAGGATGTCCTGACGATCGCGCTCGGTGATAGCGGGCAGCGAGATGTTGACGTTGGGCATGTTGACGCCCTTGCGCTCGCCGATCAGGCCGTCGTTCTTAACGACGCAGGTCATGTCCTGGCCGTCGACGGACTCGACCTCGAGGGCAACCAGGCCGTCATCGATCAGGATGAGGGAGCCCTTCTCGACCTCGGAGGGCAGAGCCAGGTAGTCGAGGGAGATGTGCTCAGCGGTGCCATGGAAATCCTCGGACGTGGGCTGAGCGGTGACGACGATCCTGTCGCCGGTCTTGACGGCAACCTTCTTGCCGTCGACCAAGAGGCCGGTGCGGACCTCGGGGCCCTTGGTGTCGAGCAGGATGCCGACGGGCATACCGAGCTCCTTGGAAATACGACGGACGCGCTCGATGCGACCGTGGTGCTCGTCGTAGGATCCGTGCGAGAAGTTAAAACGGGCGACGTTCATGCCCGCCTTGATCATCTCGCGGATGGTCTCGTCGCTATCGCAGGCGGGACCCATGGTGCATACAATCTTGGTGCGCTTGTACATTCAGACCTCCATCTGACATCGTCTTGCGCTGATAGATAAACCATAAGAAATAAAACTGAGATGATTATAACGAAATGCCGACCGAATACCCCAAAAAATCGACCGTATGCCGAATTAGAAGTTCATTTTTTGCGGATAAAACGGTATATGCAAAAACTTTACCAACCGTTCTAACCGCTGCTATCTGGGCGATATTTTAGTTCGATGATGCGCCGAAGAAAAAACGTTTTATCAATCTTGAGCATCACACTGTCTGCACCGTTGCGCCTGTGCCGTGTTTCCAGATGGAATGTTTTGGCTAGACGCGTCGCTTTGGGGTACCATAGCTCCACTATCAACTGCCGCTCAGCACGGCAGCCTTGATGAGCCCTTGCCCTTCTCCTGGGAATTATGATCGGGCATCAATCTGCTGAGTGGCCCGAATCCCAGGAGGGGACTCTATATGCAAAAGGAATACCTGTCCGCTGCGGCGGAGGTGCTCAGCGACCAAGGTGTCGATGAGAACCTCGGCCTGAGCAACGGCGAGGCGTCGGCGCGCCTTGCCAAGACAGGCCCTAACAAGCTCGAGGAAGCCGAGAAGACGCCGCTATGGAAGCGTTTCTTTGAGCAGATGGCCGACCCCATGGTCATCATGCTGATCGTTGCCGCCGTTATCAGCGCACTTACGGGCATGGTCAAGGGCGAGCCCGATTTTGCCGACGTCGCCATTATCATGTTCGTCGTTATCGTCAACTCGGTGCTGGGCGTGGTCCAGGAAGCCAAGAGCGAGGAGGCCCTCGAGGCCCTGCAGGAGATGAGGGCGGCGCAGTCCAAGGTGCTACGCGACGGCAAGCTCGTGCATCTGCCGAGCGCCGAGCTCGTGCCCGGCGACGTGATCATGCTCGAGGCGGGCGACTCCGTCCCGGCCGACTGCCGCGTCCTCGAGAGCGCCACGATGAAGATTGAAGAGGCCGCACTCACCGGCGAGTCCGTGCCGGTCGAGAAGCACGCCAACGTGATCGAGCTTGCCGCGGGCACCGACGACGTGCCGCTCGGCGACCGCAAGAACATGTGCTACATGGGCTCCACCGTGGTGTACGGTCGCGGTCGCGCCGTCGTGGTCGGCACCGGTATGAACACCGAGATGGGCAAGATTGCCGGCGCTCTTGCCGAGGCCAAGGAAGAGCTCACGCCGTTGCAGGTGAAGCTCGCCGAGCTCAGCCGCATCCTTACCATCATGGTTATCGTCATCTGCGTCGTGATCTTTGGCGTCGATATCCTCCGCCACGGCGTGGGTAACGTCCTTACCGACCCGACTGCCCTGCTTGACACCTTTATGGTCGCCGTCTCGCTCGCCGTCGCCGCCATCCCCGAGGGCCTGGTCGCCGTCGTGACCATCGTCCTTTCGCTCGGCGTGACCAAGATGGCCAAGCGCCAGGCGATTATCCGCAAGCTTTCTGCTGTCGAGACGCTCGGCTGCACGCAGACCATCTGCTCGGACAAGACCGGCACGCTTACCCAGAACAAGATGACCGTCGTCAAGCACGAGCTCGCTGCGCCCAAGGAAAAGTTCTTGGCCGGCATGGCGCTGTGCTCCGATGCCCAGTGGGACGAGGAGCTGGGCGAGGCCGTGGGCGAGCCGACCGAGTGCGCACTCGTCAACGATGCCGGCAAGGCTGGTCTTACTGGCCTGACTGCCGAGCACCCGCGCGTGGGCGAGGCCCCGTTCGACTCGGGCCGTAAGATGATGTCCGTGGTCGTCGAGACTCTGGACGGCGAGTACGAGCAGTACACCAAAGGCGCGCCCGACGTGGTGATTGGCCTGTGCACCCATATCTACGAGGGCGATAAGGTCGTCCCCCTGACTGAGGAGCGCCGCGCCGAGCTCGTGGCAGCCAACAAGGCCATGGCTGACGAGGCCCTGCGCGTGCTGGCGCTGGCGAGCCGCACCTACACCGAGGTTCCCGCCGACTGCAGCCCCGCTGCGCTTGAGCATGACCTGGTCTTCTGCGGCCTGTCCGGCATGATTGACCCGGTCCGTCCCGAGGTGGCCGACGCTATCCGCGAGGCGCACGACGCCGGCATCCGCACTGTCATGATTACGGGCGACCACATCGACACCGCCGTGGCCATCGCCAAGCAGCTGGGCATCGTCGCCGATCGCAGCCAGGCCATCACCGGTGCCGACCTCGATCGCATGAGCGACGAGGAGCTCGACGCGAACATCGAGGATTACGGCGTGTACGCCCGCGTCCAGCCCGAGCACAAGACCCGCATCGTCGAGGCTTGGAAGTCGCGCGACCAGATCGTGGCCATGACGGGCGACGGCGTCAACGACGCCCCGTCCATCAAGCGCGCCGATATCGGCGTGGGCATGGGCATTACCGGCACCGACGTCACCAAGAACGTCGCCGATATGGTGCTCGCCGACGATAACTTCGCCACCATCATCGGTGCCTGCGAAGAGGGCCGTCGCATCTACGACAACATCCGCAAGGTCATCCAGTTCCTGCTTTCGGCCAACCTTGCCGAGGTCTTCTCGGTGTTTATCGCCACGCTTATCGGCTTTACCATCTTCCAGCCGGTGCAGCTGCTGTGGGTGAACCTGGTCACCGACTGTTTCCCCGCGCTCGCGCTGGGCATGGAGGACGCCGAGGGCGACATCATGAAGCGCAAGCCGCGCAACGCCAAGGACGGCGTCTTTGCCGGACATATGGGTCTGGACTGCGTGGTCCAGGGCCTAATCATCACCGTGCTGGTGCTGGCGAGCTTCTTTGTGGGCGTGTACTTTGACATGGGCTACATCCACATCGCCGATATGATCGCCGGCAATGCCGACGAGGAAGGCGTGATGATGGCGTTCATCACGCTCAACATGGTCGAGATTTTCCACTGCTTCAATATGCGCAGCCGTCGTGCGTCGCTGTTCACCATGAAGAAGCAGAACAAGTGGCTGTGGGCTTCCGCCGCGCTGGCACTGGTGCTGACGGTGATCGTGACCGTGCAGCCGACGCTTGCCGAGATGTTCTTTGGCCCTGTGACGCTTGAGCTCAAGGGCGTTCTTGCCGCGCTGGGTCTGGCCTTCCTGATCATCCCGCTTATGGAGATCTACAAGGCGATCATGCGCGCGGTCGAGAAGGAGTAAGTTAACCTGTCCAGGCCCGCCCCTGCGTGTTTTCTTCTTCGCTGGTCCTCGCGCTTCGCGCTGCGGGATCGCTCAGAAGAAAACACTCCCGGGGTGGGCCCTACGGTATCCTTGCTGGCTTTTCTCCCGCGCGGATGAAAAAGGGCTGAGGGAAAGAAGGTGAGCGGCCGAGCAATTGCTCGGCCGCTCGTTTTGAATAAAGGATGTGCCCTTAGGAAACCCCTCCCGGCGGGCGGGCCCTGCGGTATCCTTGTTGGCTTTTCTCCCGCGCGGATGATAAAGGGCTGAGGGAAAGTGTGTGAGCCGGTCGGGCTTTGCCCGGCCAGCTCTTTTTGATTTAAAATACCTGCTCAGTTGTGATTTATGGTGCTGGGAGGCGCTTGTGGGCAAGGCTAAGGCTAAGGCGAAGAAAAAGACGACGGGGGCGCGGGCTAAGCGCGATCGTCGTCGGAAGCTTGCGACCGAGGCCCCCGCGTCTGCCGAGGAGCTGCTGGCAAGCGTACCGGGACTTGACGCGCTGCAGGACGTTCCGGCGTTTGATGACCTGCCGGTCGATGAAGCTCAGCAGGCGGCATTTGACGACTTTTGCGCACATGCCGAGGAGCCCGAGCAGATGCAGCTTGGCGCTGTGGTGCGCTTGGATCGCGGGTTTCCGCTGGTGGCGACTGCCAACGATACCTTCCGCGCCGAGCATGCCGTGGGGTTTGCTAAGTCGCGCGGCGAGGACGAGGTCCTGCTGCCCGCCGTGGGCGACCGTGTGGCGGTGCGCCGCGCTCCCGGGCACGATATGGGCGTGATTGAGTGCGTTCTGCCGCGCCGTACGAGCTTTGAGCGTTGGCGCGGCCGTGCCCGCGGAGAGCGTCAGGTGCTCTGCTCCAACGTGGATAGCGTGCTAATCGTGCAGGCGCTCGGTGCCGGTGAGGTGCTGCTCGACCGCGTGGCGCGCTCGCTGGTGTTGGCGCTCGACTGCGATGCCGAGCCGGTGGTGGTACTCACCAAAGCTGATCGCTGCGATGCCGAGGAGCTCGAGCGCGATCTGGACCGCGTGCGCCGCCTGGTGGGTCCGGACGTGCGCGTGATCGTGACGTCCTCTGCCGAGGGCCGCGGCCTGGACGAGGTCCGTGCCCACGTGCCTACCGGGAGCTGCGCCATGATTCTGGGCGAGTCGGGCGCCGGCAAGTCGACGCTGCTCAATGCGCTGCTGGGCCACGATACGTTGGCGACCGGCGGTGTGCGCGAACGCGACGACCAGGGCCGTCACACTACCGTCGCGCGCGTGATGGTGGCGCTGCCGGGCGACGCCGGCGTGATCGCCGATGCCCCGGGCCTGCGCAGCCTACCGCTCGTGGGTCACGAGCGGGGTCTGGCGCGCGCCTTCCCCGAGATTGTCGAGGCATCGCGCGCGTGCCGGTTTGGCGATTGCACGCATACCCATGAGCCGGGTTGCGCTGTTCGCGAGGCCGAGGACGCCGGGCAGATCGACAGCCTGCGTTTGGAAACGTTCCAAAACCTGGCGTCATCCATGCGCGTGAGTGCTCAAATGCTCGATCCCGATGTCCATCTGTAATTGATTTTTCCTATGACAGCCGTCTTCCAACTGTTCGGGAGACGGCTTTTTTGCTGCGGAAAAGCCTCGAAACATGCAGTTTGCTGACGTGCTGGCCAAAACCTTGCCACGAGCTTGACGGGCTGGTCAGCTTTTGGTCAGCGATTGGTTTGACATCGAAAACCAAGATCGCGATTGCGCCGCTTTGCGCTCTGACCGCCCAGACAATGGTGGTACGGGCATTCGCCCGGCACTGCCATGAGAGGAGCGGCCGTGAACAAGAGCAAGCGCATCGCCATCAGTCTGGTCGCGGGCGTGCTCGCTGCTCTGCTCTGCATGGTTTACGGCTCGTCGATCCGCTCGCAAGCCGAACAGGTCCAGGCTGAGACCTTGGCCAAGTACGGTGGCGATCGCGTCGAGGTATGCGTCGCGGCGCGCGATATCGATGTGGGCGAGACCCTCGATGAGACCAATGTCATAACCCAAGAATGGCTGACGAGTCTGCTGCCGCGTGACGCGGCGACCGAGCTGCGCCAGGTGCGCGGCGACGTGACGACTTCGCGTATTCCCAAAAACGCCGTGATCTGCAATGTCTACACCAAGGCCGAGAGCCACAAGCTCGAGGTGCCTAAGGGCAAAGTCGCCGTTTCGGTGGCGGTCGATGCCGAGCACTCGGTCGGCGGTGCTACGGGCGTGGGCAGCTACGTGGATGTGTATGTGCAAAAAGACGGCGTAACCGATCGGCTGTGCGGCGCGTACGTGATCGATACCAGTGAAGATTCCGGTGCCACGCGCGAGGGCAAGATCGAATGGGTGACGCTGACGGCTGACCCCGAAGACGTCAAGGAACTGCTGGGGGCATCGGGCAAGGGAACGGTCAGCTTGACGATTCCCGCCACGGCGCGCGGCAAAAAGAGCGGAGGCGACGAGTGATGAAGGCGATCTGGCTTGCGTGCTGCGCGTGCGGCGATTACGGGCTGTTGCAGCGGGAAGTCGAGGGCCGTGATGCGGGTGCACAGGTGCTTCGCGTGGGTGACCTGGACGGGCTGATTTCCATGGCGCGGGCGTTTCCGTCGCGCCGCGGGGCTGCCATCATCGCGGCGTCTCTGTTTGATACCGAAGATGTGCGCAAGACTGTTGTGCGCCTGACGGCCGAAGGCCGCGTGAGTCGCGTGGTCGTGTTGATAGAAGCACTCGATCCGTCGGATATCGAGGGGCTGTTTCGCGCAGGGGCGACCGAGGTCATCGCTGCGCACAGTATATGCGGCAACGGGCGCGCGGGCGAGGGAGCGGTTGATTCCGATCGGCGCATGACGATTGAGCCCGATGCTTTTGTTGATAGGGAACCCGGGGCGCCTCGCGCTACAAGAGGCCCGCGTGTTGATGATTATGGAAAAGCGGAAGCCGAGCATGGTCGGCGCCCCCGGAACCCCCTTGTATACGATGACGCTGGAGGGCCGGCGCAGCATGCTGGCGACTCCCCGGCTGTAGATATGGGATACGTACACGGCGTGAATCTGGCGGATGAACTCGACGAAGTTGAGGGCTTTGCCGGGTGCGGCGAGTTGTCGCTGATGCGGCATGAGCAGATTGCACAGAACGAGCCTGCCTCGCAGACCGAACAAGCCGCCATGCCGGCTTGGACGCAGCGTGTGGTTGCGGCAGGGGAGACGGGGACGCTGTCACCGACGCCCGCTCCGCCGCCTCCGATGCCGCCGGCAGACGCTGCCGCTCCGCAGCATCGAGCTCCGGTCATCTGCGCCATTTCGGGTTCGGGCGGTTGCGGCAAGTCGACGATCGTTGCCACCATGGCACACGCATCGTCGCTGTTGGGCTTGCGTGCCGCCGTGCTCGACCTGGACCTGATGTTTGGAAACCTTTACGACTTGTTAGGCGTCGATGCTCCGCGCGATATGGCGGCACTTATCGAGCCGTCGGTGGCGGGCGCGCTTGCCGAGCCGGATATCGTGGCCGCATCGATGCGCGTGGCGCCGGGCGTTACGCTCTGGGGTCCCGTTGCGGCGCCCGAACAAGCCGAGCTCATGGCACGTCCGGTGGAGCTGCTGCTTGATGTCCTGCGTCGCGAATCCGACGTGGTCTTTATCGATACCTCGGTCTTTTGGGGCGATGCCGTGGCGGCTGCGGTGGCGGCGAGCGACCGTTGCCCGGTCGTTGGCGATGCGGCGGTGTCGTCCGCGACATCGGCGTCGCGCGTCATTGAACTGGCAAGTCGAGTAGGTGTGCCGCGCACGCGCATGAGCGCCGTGTTCAACCGGTTCGGTGCGCGCGGGGCAGACGAGGACGTCGCCATGCGCTTTGAGATTGCCTGTGCGTTAAGCTCCAAGATTCGTATCGCCGATGGCGGGCAGGATCTCGCCGCGCTCATGGCGTTTGGGCGCGCCGACGAGGCAGTGGGTCAGACGAGCGCTTTTGCGACCAGCGTGCGCGAGGCCACGCGCGAGATGCTCGTGGAACTGGGGTGCGCCGTCGGCCCTTGGAGCGATATAGTCGCCGACCGTGCAACGCGTACCGAACGCCCGCGTATCCGCCTTCCCTGGTCGCGCGAGGGTGATCAGCGATGAGCCTGCAAACGAGGATTAAGGCTGCCGGCGCTGCAGCGGCGGCAGCTCCTGTAGATGCGGGGCGTCGCCGCGCGGTGAAACGACGCACTAAGCGCGCCGTGATGGACCGCATGGGTTACGACGAAGTGGCGCGTATCAGCGCCTATATCGACCCGGCACTTGCCCGCTCGGAATTGCGTCCCGCGGTGGAGGCGGCGCTCAATGTTGAGGAGCCGACCGATCTCGCGACGTCCGAGCGCGAGACCATCATCGACGAGATTTTGGATGACGTGGTGGGCTTGGGGCCGTTGCAGCCGCTCATCGAGGACGACACCGTTACCGAGATCATGATTAACGGCTGCCGCTCGGCTTTCTTTGAACGCGGCGGCGTCTTGCATCCCATCGAGCATGCGTTTGAGGATGATGAGCAGATCCGTGTGCTTATCGACCGCATCATCTCGCCACTTGGCCGCCGTATCGACGAGCGCAGCCCCATCGTCAACGCCCGCCTCAAAACGGGCTATCGCGTCAACGCGGTGATTCCGCCTGTGGCGATTGACGGACCGATTCTCACCATCCGAAAGTTCTCGGATCGCATCTGCTCGCTGGACGAGCTTGTGGGGCTGGGGTCGCTGCCGCTTTGGTATGCGCAGCTGCTGTCGTGCGCGGTGTCGCTGCGACAGGACCTGGCGGTTGCGGGAGGCACGGGATCTGGTAAGACCACCCTGCTCAACGCGTTGTCATGCGAGATTTCCACCGGCGAGCGCATCGTGACGATCGAGGACTCTGCCGAGCTCAAGTTTGCGCATCATCCGCACGTGGTGCGTCTAGAGGCGCGCGAGGCTTCAATTGAGGGCGAGGGCGCGGTGACGATCCGCGACCTGGTGACCAATGCCCTGCGCATGCGCCCCGACCGCATCGTGGTGGGTGAGGTGCGCGGTGCCGAGTGCTGCGACATGTTGCAGGCCATGAACACGGGCCACGACGGGTCGCTCACCACACTTCATGCGGGCTCAGAACAGGAGACCGTGGTGCGTCTGACGTTGCTTGCACGTTATGGCATCGATCTGCCGAGCGAGCTCATCGAGGAGCAGATTGCCATGGCGCTCGACGGCATCGTGATGTCCGAGCGCCACGCCGATGGCAGGCGCTTCGTCTCCTCGTATTCGGGGGTGCGTCGCGTCGCGTCGGGCGGCGTAGAGCTCGAGCGCTATGTGACTTTCGATGCCGCCGAGCGCACCTGGACGCTTGACCGCGAGCCGCCGTTTATCGCAGAAGGCCTGCGGTCGGGGACGCTCACACAAGAGGAGGTGGACGAATGGAGGTCGCTGTGCCCCTCGTCGTAGGGGGTTTGGCAGGGTTTTCTGTCGCGACGGCGTGCGGGGCGGAACCTCGTGTGCCGCAGGTGCCGCCGGCGGAGCTGGCGCGTCAGGCGTTCGAGACGGTGGCAGAGAAGCTGCCGCGTGAGCTGGTGGAAAACGATCTGCTGAAAAAGATCGCTCGTTCGTGGGCATCGCTGGCTCCGGCGCATCGCCTTGGCCTCGTGATCGAAGATGCTTCGGGGCGTTTGGCGCTTCTGCTGCTATCGAGCGGTGTCTGCTGCGTTTTACTAACGATGGTGTCGTTATCGCCCCTCGGATTTGCCTTGGGACTTGTTGCTCCGATTGCCGTTGGCGCCGCTCGGGATGGCTTTGAGAGCCGGCGCGAGCAACACGATACAGAAGAGGCCATGCCCGAGGCGTTTACCGCACTTTCCATGTCGCTTGCCTCGGGACATTCGCTGGCCCAGGGCATGCGCTTTGTGGGCGCTCATGCGCAAGAGCCAGTGCATACCGAGTTTTTGCGGGTGGCGGCGGCGATCGATTGCGGCATCTCGGCGACCGACGCGCTCGATGACTTGCTCGTGCGTATCGACGCCCCCGGTCTTTCGCTTGTGACCTTGGCGCTTAAGGTGTCTCAGCGCACCGGCGCTCCGCTTGCCGACTTACTGTCCGAGGCGTCGAGCATGGTGGGGGAGCGCATTGAGCTCAAGCGCCGCCTAGATGTTAAGACGTCGCAGGCCCGCATGTCTGCGCATATGGTCGCGGCGATGCCGACGGGCATGTGCGCGGTGTTGGCGCTGCTTTCGGCAGATTTTCGTCGCGGTCTTGCGACGCCTGCCGGCGCGGGCGCTGTGGTGCTGGGTCTTGCCCTCAACGCCGTTGCCCTGGTGGTTATCCGGCGCATTATGCGGGTGGAGCTATGAGCGCCCCGGTTGCAGTTGCGGCTTGCCTGTGCGCTCTGAGTGTATTTGTCGCGACGGGTTTGGATCGGGCGGATGCACGCAAGATCGCAGAGGCCTGCAAGCGCGAGGCGGTGCTGGTCGCTGCCGCGGGTCGCTCGGTGGTCGATGCTCTGACCGCGCGAATGAAGGGCGCGGTTGGAGCGGGCGGCCCGGCGCGAGTGTCGCTCGGCGAAGTGTCCGAGATGATCGATGTTGTGCGCTTGGGTCTTTCGGCCGGCCTTTCGTTTGATGCGGCGCTTGAGATTTTCTGCGCCAACCGCCGGTCAGTGTTGGCTCTTCGCCTTGAGCGGGCCTGCATGGCGTGGCAGGTGGGCGTGGGCACGCGTGAGGACGAGTTATTGGCCGCCGCGCGCGACCTGGACGTGCGAGCGCTCGAGACCTTTGCCATCACGGTGGGGCAGGCGCTCGCCCTGGGTGCCCCACTTGCCGAGACGCTGGCCGCTCAAAGTCGCGAGATCCGTGCGGCTCATCGCGCCGCGGTCGAGCGCGAGATTGAGCGTGCGCCCGTCAAGCTGCTGATTCCCACCGGCACGCTCATCTTGCCGGCGTTGCTTCTGTCCATATTGGGCCCGCTGCTGGGAGCAGGCGGGATGATGTAGGGAGGAATACATGAACACGATGGTCGAAGTTGCTGACAAGGCTTGGAACTGGGCTTTTTGCCGGGCGATCCGCGCTCGCCAGCATGCCAAGGAGCTGTTGCGGGAGGAGAGCGCGCAGGGTACCACCGAGTACGCCATTTTGGTGGGCGTGCTTGTGGTGATCGCGATTATTGCCATCGTTGCATTTAAAGGCAAGGTCCAAGATCTATGGAACGCTATCAGCGAGGGCATCAACAGCCTGTAGAGGGCGAGCGCCCCATCGGGGTGCTGCTGGTGTTTGCTTGCCTGACCGTGGCGATAGCGGCGGTGCTTTGGGGGCTTAACGCCGCGCGGCAGCAGCGTCCTGGGGCCGCCTTCGATTCGGGCTCAGATTCGGCGGTGGCGTCCCAAAAAGATGAGATGCGAGATGCGGACGATTCGGATGTCGCTGTCACGGCGCAAACCTTTCTGCGGACGCTCGACAAGCGGTCTGGCACTGCGACGGATTCGCCTGAGGACAACGCGATTGCGGTCCGGCTTGCATGGTCCGAGGACCGACCGATGACCGAGGCAGCGGCGGATATGTTACGCGCCTACCGCGAGGTGCCAACGGCCCAGCTCGCCCTGAGCGGCTATCTCGATATTAAGGGCAACGTATGGGGCGCCATCGTGCGCGATGGGCGCGGCTGGGTCGATATGGTGACGGTTGCCGCGGATGCTGGCGATGCTTCGTGTCGTCTGCGCGCCGTGCGTCTGGTCCCGCAAACAATGAGCTCAAAGGAGGGATCGTGAAATGCATGGCGTTCTGCGTGAGGAATCTGCCCAGGCGACGGTCGAATACGCCATCGTCACGGTGGCGCTGTTATCGATCGTGCTGGCGATCGCGGGACTTTGGCGTGCCGGCACCGATGGGCGCTTGGCGGCGCTGGTTGAGCGGGCGGCATCCCATGGCGCTACCTCGACGTCGGTTATCGACGCCGCTGCGGGCGCTAAGGACATCGCGTTGTATTGATATCGCGCGCGAGGACCGGGCGCAGTCTACGGTCGAGGCCGCTTTTTTGCTGCCGACGTTTCTGACGCTCATCCTTCTCGCACTGCAACCGGTGTGCCTGCTTTATACGCGCGCGGTCATGGAGTCTGCCGCCGCCGAGACCGCGCGGCTCATGACCACGACGACGGCGGAGGACGACGATCTTAAGGAGTTCACCCGCCGCCGGCTTGCCGCAGTGCCCAACGTTTCGATCTTTCATGCCGGCGGGCCGTTGTCGTGGGATGTCGAGCTTAGCCGGGCCGATGCGGGCGGCGTCTCGTCCGTGTCCGTTTCCGGCGAGGTCAAGCCGTTGCCTGTGATCGGTGCGTTTGCGCAGGCTATGGGTGGTACCGCCGAGGGCGGCTACGTTGAGCTCAAGGTCGATGTCTCGTATCAATCACGTCCCGAATGGCTGGAGGGAGATTATGATTCGTGGATTGCTGCATGGGATTAAGCGTTTCTGGTCTAGACGCGTTTTGACGCGCCGTCCGAGCTGCCATCGCAAGCGAGGCGGCTTTATGGGTCGAGCCGGTATCGACCTGTTTATCGAAGACGGTGCCTACACCACGCTTTCCTCTGCGGTGGTCATCTTGGTGGTGCTCACGCTGCTGTTTTCGTCGACGGCGGCGATATGGAGCATGTCGCGCGCGGGGGACACCCAGGTGGCTGCCGATAGCGGCGCGCTGGCAGGCGCCAATGTGGTGTCGTCCTATCACACGGCTGCCACGGTGGTGGATGCGAGCATCTTGAGTTTGGGCCTAGCGGGGTTTGCCACGATCGGGACGGGCCTGGTCGCCATCCTCATCCCGGGTGCCGAACCAGTTGCCGGCAATATGGTCGACACCGGGATTGAGATCATTAAAACGCGCAACAAGTTTGCCAAAAGCGCATCGGAAGGCTTACAGAAAATCGAGACGGCTCTGCCGTATCTGATCGCCGCGCGTGCCACGCAGGCGGTGTCGGCGCAGGATACCGATAGTGTGACCTATACCGGTACGGCGCTTGCCGTGCCCAGGACATCCGAGTCGGACTTCGCTGCGCTCAAAGGGTCAGAGATTTCGACCGATACCATTAAAGGCACATCAGATGATTTAGAGCGTGCGGCCGAGGAGCTGCGGAAGGCTTCTGAGGACACGGCAAAGGCTAAAGAGCGCGCTTGGCTGGCGGATTGTGGTGGGTCGGACAAGGGCTCGGTCAGCAGCTGTTCTTGCATGTGGGAGCGTGCGAAAAGCCTAGCGGATCTCTCTGGTGCTCAAAATCCGCATTACGCTTCGAGCGTTACGTGGGAACCGCAAGTGGCGTTCGATCGTGCGAAGGACTACTACCATTGGCGTCTGACAAATGAGAAGCCCCACGGCTCGAGTGTCGAGATGAAGGCAGAGTCTGCGGCGCGTAAGGCGTTTTATACCTATGCGAGCGCGGAGGTCGATCGGGCACATATAACCGAGAACGGAGACAGGGTTTCCTCCTATATTCCGCTGCTGCCGCGCAACTCTGATGAGGTTCGGGCGACGGAACTCTATACCGATGCGGTGTGGCCGGCTAGCGTGAACGATGACAAGGCGTATCTGCATTACGGGACGACCTGCCCTAACTATAAGAAGGGGACGCCGAGCGGATTTGCTTCGGTTGCCGATTACGATGGACAGGATAAATGCAGCAAATGCCATTTTGGCGTTTTGTCGCTTGGTGCTGTTGCGGCGCCTTCAACCTCTATCGAAAACGGCTTCGAATATCACTTCGACGAGTTCAAAAAGGCCTTGGAGGAATACGTCAAATGTCGGAACAAAGAGCTTGAGCTCGAGCGTCAGACCGAAGACGAGGCCGATCGTGCGGGCAATACGTTTGACCAGGCCATCAAGGAGCTTTCGGGCGAGCGCCCGCGTATCGCTCCGCCCGGTCGCAACGGCGTGGTCGCCTTTGCGGTTTCGGGTGCCATCTCGAGCCCCGATGAGCTCAACTCTTCGTTTAACACGGCAGTCAGGCTTGGCGATCGCGGCGCTATCTCTGCCGCGGTGTTGGCGCCCGATGAGGCGACGGCGCAAAACAACGTGCTTTCGCGATTTTTCTCGACATTGAAGGAACGCTCGGGCGGCGTTGCCGGCGTGCTCGACGGCGTCATGGATGTTTGGGGACGGCTGCTCGTAGGATACGGTGATATCCAAGGTTCGGCCGACGAACTTATGGACGAGATGATTAAAGGCCTAGGAGGGGGCAGCGGCGCGTTGGGCTCCATCGCATCGTGGCTCGGCGATACCGTTTCGGCGTCCGTGGCGGCGTTGGGTCTGGAGCCGTGCGACTTGCGCCTGCGAAAGCCAGTGCTGACCGATTCCGCCAACGTCATTAAGAGTCCGGGGTCTGACATTGCTGGTTTCTCTCAAGCGCAAGACAAGCTGCGAGGTATTCCGTTGGGCGTGACCGATCCCAAGGCGCTTTGCGAGGCATTGGAATATCAAGTCGAACGCACCATTAGCGGTACGGTGTTCACGCTTGCGGAGATTCCTCTGCCCGGCGGCGGCTCCATCCCACTCACCGTCGATGTCGCCACGCTGGTTGGCGCTCTGGGCGGGGGGTCGTAATGAGTATCCGCATACGTCTGCGCGAGGAGCGCGCCCAGGCGACGGTGGAGATGGCAGTGGTTACGCCCGTTTTACTGGTGCTGGCGCTCATCGTGTACAACGTCATGATCTTTGCCAGCGCTGTCGCGCGCTTCGACCGCGTGGTGCCCGACATCGTGCTGGCGCACGCTGTGGCGCCGGGCGGGGAGGGTGACGAGAGCCCTGCCGATGCCTCGGCGACGGTTCAGACTCAAATTCTGAATGCCATGGAAGGCTATGACTTGCAGATCGAAGTGTCGAGCGAGCAAGGCGCGGAGGCATCGGATGGTGGCCTGCTCTCCCTATCCGGTACGTTTAGGACCTACACCTGCACCATGCACTATGAGCCGTGGCCGACTTCTCTCAGCATCGCTGGCGTTCCGCTGGGGGCGCCGACAACGTTGTCGCACGAGCGTGCGGTGACGGTCGATCCATGGCGTCCGGGGGTGGTCATGTGACCGCGGTCTCGTC